>JBFYUA010000150.1:0-16824 GCA_041300305.1 Dehalococcoidia bacterium
AGTCCTCCCCACTGAAGCTGTCATCCTTTGACTTGCAATATGGTTCAACATATAATTCATAGTGCTCAGCATCTGTAAGGTTTGGGCAAATTCCAAATTTTCGAGGTTACTATGGCAAGTAGATTTGAAAAATTTTCAGAACGTGCCCGACGCGCACTGACACGTGCCCAGGAGGAAGCGCAGCACTTCGGACACAATTATATAGACACGGAGCATATATTGCTGGGGTTGATCGCGGAGGATGATAGCGTAGCCAGCCAGGTGCTGAATAACCTGGGAGTGGCTACCAGCAAGGTCAGGTCCGCGGTTGAATTCATTGTGGGAAGGGGTGGACGGCCTAATACCAACGAGGTGGGGCTCACGCCGCGGGCCAAAAAGGTCATCGAACTGGCTGTGGACGAAGCACGGCGTTTGAACCACAGCTATATTGGCACCGAACACCTGCTGCTGGGTCTGCTCAAAGAACGCGAGGGGTCGGCAGCCGGCGTACTGGAGAGCCTGGGCATCACCTTCGATAAGGTACAGGCCGAAGTGGGGAAGCTTTTAAATACGGGCAGCGGGCAGGCCCGGGCGGTGACCAAGGAAGGGGCAAGGACACCGATATTGGACCAGTTGGGTGTTGACCTGACCAACCTGGCCCGTAACGGCAAGCTGGATAATATTGTCGGCAGGGAGAAGGAATGCGAGCGCATCATCCAGATACTCAGCCGGCGCACCAAGAATAATCCCGCCCTCATCGGTGAGCCCGGTGTGGGAAAATCCGCCATCGTAACCAAGCTGGCGCAGCAGATAGTGACCGGCGATATACCCGAGCCTTTGAGGAACAAACGCCTGGTCACACTTGATATCGGTTCGCTGGTGGCCGGCACAAAGTACCGCGGGGAATTTGAGGAAAGGTTAAAAAAGGTACTGGACGAAATCAAGGGCGCTGGCAATTGCATTGTCTTTATTGACGAACTGCATACTATCGTCGGCGCCGGCGCTGCCGAGGGCGCAGTTGATGCCTCCAACATACTCAAGCCGTCATTGTCCCGGGGTGAGATACAGTTCATCGGGGCCACCACGCTGGATGAATACCGCAAATATATTGAGAAGGATGCCGGGCTTGAGAGGCGCTTTCAACCTGTGACGGTGGCGGAGCCCACCTTTGAACAGACTATTGAGATCTTGAAGGGTATCAAGCACCATTATGAGGATTATCACAAATTAATCATAAATGACGAAGCTTTGAGCGCAGCGGCTTCCATGGCGTCTCGCTATATATCCGACCGCTTCCTGCCCGATAAGGCCATCGATATCATGGACGAGGCCTCATCCCGCGTGCGTATCAAGAAGGGCGTGGTGCCGATCAGTATCGGCGAGGCGCAGAAGGCCCTGGAGAGCCTGCGGCGCGATAAGGACAACGCTATTGGTTCACAGCAATACGAGATGGCAGCCGAGTTGCGCGACAGGGAGGTGCAGCTCCAGGCCAAGATCAAGAATATGGAACAGGAATGGCAGGACACCCAGAAGAGGGAAACCCCCATCGTCACCAAGGAAGATATTGCTGAAGTAGTCAGCATGTGGACGGGCATCCCCGTGGTCAGCCTGACAACCGACGAGACGGAACGGCTGCTCAAGATGGAAGAAGCCATTCACCAGGACATTGTCGGCCAGGATGAGGCAGTCGTCACTATTGCCCGGGCCGTGAGGCGGTCACGGGCGGGGCTCAAAGAGACCAGGCGGCCCATGGGCTGTTTTATCTTCCTGGGCCCGACCGGTGTGGGCAAAACTGCCCTGGTCAAGGCCCTGGCCAAGTTTATGTTCAACAAGGAAGACGCCATGGTCAGGCTGGATATGTCCGAATTTATGGAGCAGCACAACGTGGCAAGGCTGGTGGGGGCGCCTCCCGGATACATCGGCTATGAAGAGGGCGGCCAGTTGACCGAAGCAGTCAGGCGTAACCCCTATACCGTGATACTGCTCGACGAGATAGAGAAGGCGCACTCCAATGTCTACGATATCCTCCTGCAAATAATGGACGATGGACATTTAACGGATGCCAAGGGCAGGAGGGTGGATTTCCGCAATACTATTATCGTCATGACAAGCAACGTCGGCGCCGAGGAAATTAAGCATGCCAGTATGGGCTTCAATGTGAAGGGCAGCGAAGAACACGACCGCCAGGTCGCTTACGAAAAGATGAAAGAAAGTGTGATGGGCGTCCTGAAGAAGAAATTCAGGCCGGAATTCCTCAACCGTATTGACGCCTCCGTGGTATTCCATGCCCTTACCCGGGACCATATCCGCCAGATCGTCAACCTCATGCTTCGTGAAGCAGTGGCTTCCATGAAGGAAAAGCAGATAACACTCGAGATATCCGAGGCTGCCAGGGACTACCTTGGTGAAAAAGGGTACGATCCCAATTACGGCGCCAGGCCTTTGCGCCGCGTTATTCAGCAGGACGTCGAAGACAAGCTGTCTGAAAATGTGTTGCGCGGTGAGTATGGCATCGGGAACACGGTGCTGGTTGATTATGACGGCGCCGATATAGTTATCCGCAAAGTGGAGAAGGCGGCTGCCGCCGCTGCGGCCGAGAGCAAAATACTGCCGGGCGACAGCAACCAGTTGCTCGGCGACGGCAATCCCTAAATCATTACGGTATAAGCAGATAATTGGAAAAACAAAAAACCAGGACGGTCTTCATTTGCCGGCTTTGCGGCCGGGAAAGCCTCAAGTGGGAAGGGAAGTGCCCGGGTTGCCAGGAATGGAACTGCCTGGTGGAAAACACGGTTACCGTGAGCAAGCGCGCCGGCGCGCCGCGTCCTGATGCCGCAGGCCTCCTGCTGGAACTAGCAAAAGTGCAGAAGGATGCCTATGCGCGCGTCACTTTTCCCATAAAAGAGTTGAACCGCGTGCTGGGAGGCGGACTGGTGGCCGGGTCGGTCATCCTGATAAGCGGCGACCCCGGGATAGGCAAATCCACACTGCTTCTGCAGATATCGGATGCCATCAGCAAGACTAAAGACAGCCAGGTGGTTTATATCTCGGGTGAGGAGTCGGCGCAGCAGCTCAAAATGCGGGCGGAACGGCTGGGCGTCAGCGGCGGCGGGCTCTTTATTTACCCCGAAACCAATATGGAAAATGTCATGGCCAGCCTGGATACCATGCAGCCTGATATGGTGGTGGTCGACTCGGTGCAGACCGTTTACCTTGAGGACATCAACGGGGCGCCGGGCAGCATCAGCCAGATACGTGAGTGTACCCTGCGCCTGCTGCGCTGGGCCAAGAAGTCGGGGGTACCCGTCTTTATCTCGGGACATGTAACCAAGGACGGGGCGATCGCCGGGCCCAAGACCCTGGAGCACATCGTGGATGTGGTCCTTTATCTCGAAGGGGAGTCGTTCAACAGCTACCGCATCCTGCGCAGCGCCAAGAACAGGTTCGGATCCACCAACGAGGTGGGGGTTTTCGAGATGTGCGGCACGGGACTGGCAGAGGTCAGCAATCCATCGCAGCTCTTTCTTGAATCATATGTAAGCGGGTCCATCGGCTCAGCGGTTGTCCCTACACTGGAAGGCAGCCGTCCACTACTGGTGGAGATACAGGCGCTGACCAGCGTGGCTGCCTATGGTCCCCCGAGACGTGTCAGCAACGGCGTCGATTTCAACCGGCTGCTGCTGATTTCGGCCGTATTGTCCAGGCGGGCCGGGGTGGGCCTTTACAACCAGGATATTATTGTGAATGTAACCGGCGGACTGAAGGTAGCGGAACCGGCCGCCGACCTGGGGATTGCCCTGGCCATCGCCTCCAGCTTCAGGGACGCCCGCGCCATACCGGGTACGGTTGCAGTGGGTGAGATGGGCCTCAGCGGGGAATTGAGGCCGGTGCCCCAGATGGAACGGAGGATAGAGGAAGCGGCGCGGTTGGGTTTTAGCAGGTGCATAATACCGGCTTCCTTTAAGAAGGCCATCGCCCGCACCAAAGGCATCGAGTTAATCAGGGCCGGCAATATCGCTGAGGCGCTGCGGCTCGGCCTGGAAAGGACGGTCAAGACCGGGGAGCAGGTGGAGGGTTGACGTGGACCGCGTAGCAGCCATTGTAGTCGGCGCGGGTAGCGCTGAAAGGATGGGGAGCGATAAGATATTTGCAATGTTAGCCGGAAAGCCGGTCATAGCATGGTCATTAGATGTATTGCAGGACTGCCAGGCTATACATGAAATTGTCCTGGTTTTACATAAAGATAAGATGGAAACCGGTAAAAAGCTGGTTGCGCAAAGAGGTTTAACCAGGGTATCGGCAATCTGTGAGGGCGGGAGATTGCGTCAGGACTCGGTAAAGAAAGGACTGGAACAACTCCACGGTTGCCGGTGGGTGCTGGTGCATGACGGGGCACGACCATTTCTGACCAGTCAACTGATTCACGAAGGTATCGAAGCTGTAAAACAGACCGGCGCGGCGGTGGCAGCTCTACCTCTCAAGGATACGGTTAAAGAGGTAGACGGTGATGGGTTGGTAACCAGGACGCTGGAACGCAGTCTCCTGTGGGCGATGCAGACGCCGCAGGTATTCAGCGCCGATATTTTGAAGGAAGCCTACCTGGCGCTCAACGGTGAATTTACCGATGACGCCGCTGTCGTGGAAAGGGCTGGATATAAGGTAAAATTATACCCCGGTGACGATAGGAACATTAAAATCACCACGCCGCAGGACCTCCTGCTGGCGGAAATGACGGCGGGGAGCAGATGATAAAATGAGAGCAGGAATCGGCTACGATGCGCATCCATTGGTTACCGGCAGGCCGCTTGTCCTGGGTGGTGTCAATGTGCCTTTTGAGAAAGGTTTGGAGGGATACAGCGACGCGGACGTGCTGGTCCATGCCATCATGGATGCACTGCTGGGCGCTGCCGGATTGAAGGATATTGGCCACCAGTTCCCTACGGGTGACCCGCAGTATAAAGATGCCTCCAGCATACGTATGCTTGAGCATGTCGGGCGCAAGGTTTCATCCCAGGGCTATATTATCAGGAATTTGGACAGCACACTAATTGCCCAGGAGCCGAAGATAGCGTCTTATATAGATCAAATGCGGCACAACATAGCCCGGGCCCTGCGTATTGAAGACGACCAGGTCATGGTCAAGGCAACCACCACCGACAGGATGGGCTTTGAAGGCAGGGGAGAGGGGATGGCGGCCATGGCCGTGGCCATGCTGTCTGAATGAGAGCGGTTATTTAGCGAGGTACTGAATGAGAATTTTTAACACATTGTCCGGCCGGAAAGAAGAATTTGTCCCCCTGAGCAAAGACGAAGTAAAAATGTATGTGTGCGGCGTTACCGTTTATGACTTCTGTCATTTCGGCCACGCCCTGTGCTACGTTTCCTTCGATGTAATCAGGCGTTACCTTGAATACCGCGGCTACAAAGTCAAATATGTGCAGAATTTTACCGACATCGACGATAAAATAATCAACCGTGCCAACGAGCGCGGCATTGCCTGGCAGGATCTGGTGGATAAGTATATTGCGGAATATTTCACCGATATGGATGCGCTCAATATCAAGCGGGCTACCGTGTATCCGCGCGCTACCACGGAGATACCCGGGATAATCGAGGTGGTGAGGACACTGCTGGAAAAGGGACATGCCTACCGGTCTGAAGGCAGTGTGTATTTCAGTGTCAAGAGTTACCCGGGATACGGCAAGCTCACACATCAGAACAGTGACGATATGCGGGTAACGGCCACATCTGAATCGGAAAAGAAGGATGACCCGCTGGACTTTGCGCTCTGGAAAGCTGTGAAACCCGGGGAACCTTCATGGCCCAGTCCCTGGGGTGACGGCAGACCGGGATGGCATATCGAGTGCACGGCGATGTCCACCGGCCATCTTGGCAACTGCCTTGATATACACGGGGGCGGCCAGGACCTTATCTTCCCCCACCATGAAAATGAGATGGCGCAATCGGAGTGCTATACAGGGGTGGTGCCGTTTGTGCGCACCTGGATGCACAACGGCTTTCTGCAGTTAGGCGCCGACAAGATGAGCAAGTCCCTGGGCAACCTTGTTACTATAAAGCAGGCGCTTGAGCGTAACAGTGCTGATGCCATCAGGCTATTTATTATCAGCTCCTATTACCGCATGCCGCTGCGCTATAGCCTTGAGGCCCTGGACGCAGCGGAAACCGGTATCGAGAGGATGCGGCAGGCGTTCAAAGCCGGGGGCCGACAGGGTGGAGAGGTGCTGGACGCCGAAGCTTTTAAAGCCAGGTTTATTGAAGCGATGGACGATGATTTCAATGCGCCACAGGCGGTGGCGGCCATGTTCGACCTGGTGCGCGAGATCAACCGCGGTAATGAAAAGGGTATGGACACCGGCAGCGCCAGGGACATGCTCAAAGAATTGGCCTCTGTCATCGGCTTTACTCTCCAGGACAGTAAAAAGCTGTCTGACGAAGATGCAGCAAAGATAGAGGATTTGATTGCCAAACGAAACGAATACCGGCGGGCCAAAGAATGGAAGCTGGCTGATGGGGTGCGGGCCGAGCTGGCCTCCATGGGGGTTACTATTGAGGATTCAGCCAAAGGCACGGCCTGGAAAATTTCACGCTGAAGTTAACGCAAAGCAGGATTGAAGATTTTCAAAGGGTCGCCGATATGCGCGCCGAGTACCGCCGCGGCGCTGCCGTCCCTGATTGACAGCTCCAGGTAATCGTTGCTGCCGATGATCGCCATCAAGCCGCTGCCCTGCTTATAGTAGCTGCCGGTCCTATCGATACGCTGGTTGCTTATCTCCACGGCGGCGCCTCCCGCCGGAATATCGCGGCTGCGCAGGTTGGTGATGAGGTTGCCGAACCTGTCAATGTGGATAATATGCCCAACCATGTGTCCCATGGCATCTTTGAATGGTACGGGGATGGGAAACGCATAAAGGCTGTCGATCTTTTCCCCGAATTCGCTGATGGGGACATCAAGCGAGAGGTGTGCGGCCACCGGCGCGAAAATGTCCCGCCCGTGGAAAGTGGCGCTGACCGGGTGCCTCCAGTATTCCTGCCTGGTTATCGAAACCGCTTCGCAGCCTCCGGGGATGGTGTGCAGAGTGACCTGGTGGGGACCCGGGATGCCGTGTGAACCCGGCAGGCCTGCCAGTTCGTAGAGGATATAGCTGAGCGTCCCATTGTCCGGGGCTACAAAGCAGGCCGATGGGGTCTTAAGGACGATTGCCCTGCGGTGGCTGCCCACGCCGGGGTCAATGACTGCCACGTGTATCGAACTGTCAGGGAAATAACGCCAGGACGTATGCAGGATGAATGCTGCCTGGCGCACGGATTGCGGTTCTATAGCATGTGAAATATCAACTATGGCGGACCGGGGGTTGATGCCCAGCATGGTCCCCTTCATTACCGCTACATAACCATCACTGGAGCCGAAATCGGTGGTCAGCGTGATAACCCGCGACATTGGCGCCCCCGCTGTTAAGCTGAGCTGACACGGACAATTACAATGGACAGTATAATGAACAGGACCGCCAGCACGATGGTAACCTGGAAGAGGGTCTTCTCCACGCCCCTCCTTGTCCTGTAAACCCCGTCTGCCTGGCCGAATATACCTCCCAGTCCGCCACCCTTCACCTGCAGGGCCAGCACTCCTATCAGGGCTACCGCTATAACTATCTGTGCTATGGTCAGATATACGGGCATATTAATTCCCTCCGAGTTTATCGACGATTATCTTCCTGACTACCGCCGGGTTGGCCTTTCCACGGGAGGCCTTCATGACCTGTCCGATAAGAAAGGTAACCGACGTTTCCTTGCCGGCCCGGTAATCGGCAATTGCCTTATCGTTATCAGCAATAACTTTATCTACTATTATAGCAAGTTCTCCGCTATCGCTGATTTGTACCAGTCCCCGCTCGGCCACAATAGCTGCGGCCGTTTTGCCGCTGGAGAACATGTCTTCAAAAACTGTCTTGGCCAGCGGGCCGCTCAATGTCCCCTTCTCAACCAGGTCAAGCATCTCCGCCAGGTGCCCCGGCTTGATGGAGCTTGCCTCTATTCTGCTGTTGCTCGAATTCAATAACCGCATAAAATCACCCAGCAT
Organism: Dehalococcoidia bacterium; assembly: GCA_041300305.1. Classification (GTDB taxonomy): domain Bacteria; phylum Chloroflexota; class Dehalococcoidia; order GIF9; family UBA5629; genus CAIMUM01. The sequence goes on from JBFYUA010000150.1 coordinate 8,078, forward strand.
CCAGTTGCTGATGGACTTGGCTTTTTTGGGGATGTCCTGTTCACCGCCAGGCCTGACTGCCAGCCTCACGCACTCCTCAAAATAATCTGCCAGCGGCCTGGAATCGGTGAGCAACCCGGCGTCGTAGGGTGGAAGGTTGTAGACGGAGACAAACCTGTCAAATTTTGCTTCGGGCAATTCTGGCAGGCTGTTCCTCATTTGCCCGACTATTTCCCTGCTGAATGCCAGGGGAGGCAGGTCGGGTTCGGGGAAGTAGCGGTAATCATGGGCATATTCCTTGCTGCGCTGACTGACCGTAATGCCCTTATCGTCCACCCAGCCGCGCGTTTCCTGTGCTATCTTACCGCCGGCGTCCATCACCTCGCGTTGCCTTTTCTCCTCGAATTCAAGCGCGCGGTAAACCGCGCGGAAGCTGTTCATGTTCTTGACTTCCACTTTGCCCATCAGTTCCTGGGACCCTTCCGGGCGGATGCTGATATTGGCATCGCAGCGGAAGCTGCCTTCCTCCATGTTGCCGGTCGAAACCCCCAGGTATTGCAGGATAGTCCTGAGCTTGACCAGGTAAAGGCGGGCCTCCTCAGGGGAGTTCATGTCGGGTTCGCTGACTATCTCCATCAGCGGCATGCCGGCGCGGTTGATGTCCACTAAACTGTAGCTCTCGCCCTCAGGTGTGGTGCGGTGCAGCAGCTTGGCGACGTCTTCTTCCAGGTGAACACGCGTAATGCCTACCTTCTTTTTTCTGCCCTCGATATCGATAATAAGATAGCCCTTTTCACTCATCGGCCTGTCGTACTGCGATATCTGGTAACCTTTCATCAGGTCCGGGTAGGGATAGTTCTTGCGGTCGAACTTGGCATGCTCCGGGATGGAGCAGTTCAGGGCCAGGGCGGTCATGACGGTAAATTCCACCGCACGGCTATTGATGGTGGGAAGCACACCGGGCAGGCCCATGCAGACCGGGCAGGCATGTGTGTTGGGTGGCGTGCTGGCATAATCGGCGCTGCAGGAACAATACATCTTGCTCGCTGTCAACAGCTGCGAATGTACCTCCAGGCCGATGACCGTTTCGTATTTCACAACGCCGGATAGTATATCAGCATAGTGGCGCCGCTTCAAACTTGACAGCAGGACAAATAAAGTTATATAAATATAACAATTATACATTATGAATGGTTCAAAAATTATAACTACATTTGCCGGCCGCAAGGAAGATAGCCTGGATGGCATTACTGAAAATATCCTGCTTTTCTTCCCCCTGTTTTACCGAAATATTCTCAGGCTGGCGCATGCGCACACCAGGGCTAATCCCTTCAACATGCAGACGCGTATGCTGCTGATGCTGGCACACGGCACGCACAACGGGATGTTGCAGCCTTCCGAGATTGGTGTCAGGATGGGTATATCCAAGCCGAATGTGACTTCGCTCGTCGATAAATTAACCGGGCAGGGTTACGTGGAAAGGCGGCCTGACGGCCGGGACCGGCGGGTCATCCACATAGCGCTCACAACCAGGGGCCGCAAATTTGTGGCGGCCCGCCTGCAACTTATCAGAAAGAGCATAAAAGGAAACCTGTCCAGCCTTAGCAACGATGAGATTGAGAGCCTTTACCTGGCGCTGGACACCTTTAAGCGGATCATATCTAAAATGGACCAGGGCTGATAATAAGGCCACGTACATAGTATCACCTGTCAGGAGTAAAGCCGGTATGAATAAAAGCATAATTAACGGGTTGATTGTAACGATCATAGCTTTAGCCGTCATCACCAGCGGCTGCAATGGAGCGCCGCCTCCCGGGCAACTTTCGGTGGCCCGCGTTCAGAAGGGTGACCTCGAGGTCAAAGTCAGCGCTGATGGCGCTATCGAAATGCCGGCCGCGGTCAACCTTTATTTCGATACCACCATGTTTACTCCGCCCTACAGTGCCCGCATCAGGGGGATTTACGTTGAGAAAGGGCAAATGGTGAAGGCCGGCACACTGCTGGCCAAATTGGACGATACCACGCAGGTGCTGGCGGTTGAGTCGGCGCAGTACGCTTTGGAACTGGCTATGAATAACGTGGTGCAGACCGTTTGCTGCGGGGTCAACCGCTCGCCCGGTTTCTTTTGCGACGCTGTGGCCCTGCTGCGCTTCGAATTTGCCCAAAAGGAGATGGAGCAGGCCAGGGTATTGCTGCAGCGGGCCGGCTACGAGGATGCCGCCGCGCAGCTGTCGCTGGCCAAATATGACCTGGAGGGAGCGAGGAAATTCTACAGCGAACCTGATTACCGCCGCATCAGGCCGGACCTGCTGGATGTGACGCAGGCCGGGTACACCGACTATGACCTGGACCTGGCCATCGCCAGGTTGTCGGCGGAAATTGACAACCTGGCTGCCCTGCAGGCGCTCATCCGGGCGGGCGACTACGCAGGGGCGTCGGACCGGGTACAGTCATTGATATCCGAAATGGGCGATACGCACAGTGTGGTCAAGCGGCTGAACCACCTGCCGCAGAATACGCTCTACCCCGATACCTGCACGGCCTACACTGTGGTGAATGAGATACTGGCTTCACTGTCGCTGCTGGACAACCTCTCTCAGCAGAAGGAGCCGGACCCGGTGAAATACGCCGAAACACTTTCCCTTATCAGGCACGAGATGGAGCTGAGCGAGAAGGTGCTGGACGAAAATATCTCCACCTACCGCGCCGGCCTCAACCTCAAGACGTTGCGCGACTATAACATTAACGTGCAGACTGCCATTATCAACCTGCAGCGGGCCAAGCAGGCCCTGCTCAGGACCGAGCTGCTGGCGCCTTTCGACGGTAGGGTGACCGATATCAACCTGAAAGCCGGCGACATGATAAGCCAGCGCTATGCGGTGACCGGCGTGCCCATTGATTCCTATGTCATCCAATTGGCCAACGTCAATTCCGTGCGCTGGAGCGGCTTAATCGATGAAATAGACATCGCCAGGATCGCAGGCCGCCCACCGGCCGATTTGAAGCCTGTGTTGCTGGTAGACGCCTTCCCCGGCCGACTCTTCAGCGGACGGGTGACCTTTATATCACCCTATGGTCCCACACTGTCCAATAGCATACCGTATTACGGCTCATTGCAGGCCACACTGCCGGCTTATAAGGTAGAGATAGCGCTGGTACCCGCGGAGACCGCCTTCCTGGCCGGTGGCCAGACCGCAGTCGCGGAGATACTGGTGGATACCCGCAGCGGTGTGCTGCTGGCGCCCAACACGGCTATAACCGGCAAAAACGGAAATTACATGGTGCGTGTGCTCAAGGACCAGCAAACCGGCCTGACTGAACAGCGTCCGGTGGTAATCGGCCTGCAGAACAGGAGCTTCAGCGAGATCAAATCTGGCCTGGTTGAAGGCGAAATGGTGGTGCTGGAGAAGGCCTCCGCCCCGGCCAAAGCGTTGCGTAAATAAGCTATGGTGTATATATATACGTCCCTTCTAAATATAAGCGGAGGCAATATCTATGGCTGCTAACTTATCTGAAAGCATAAAATCCGGACTTTCCACCACGAGGGGCAAGGTCATATTCATAGTTGCAGTGGCGGTTGCTCTGGGCGGCCTGGCTACCCTGGGCTTGCTGGGCTACCAGGGCTACATGTTCGTAAGCACTGACAACGCGCGCATTAGCGCGCCGCTTATCTCCGTAGCGGCGCTCTCCTCCAGCCAGATAATCAGCCTGGATGTTGACCTTGGCAGCTACGTGGAGAAAGGCCAGAGGATTGCCGCTATGGGGGCGCCGCGGCCGGACAGCCCGGCGGACAGGCAGGGGCTAAAGGAAGTACCGCTGGGGCGCGCCAGCCTGGACGCCCCGGTGAGTGGCTACGTGGCAGCCGTCTGGTCATATCCCGGCCAGGTGGTTTCGCCCGGCGCGTCCATTGTCACGCTCTACGACGCCTCCAATACCTGGGTCATGGCCAATATCTCCGAAGCCAACCTGCACCGCATACAGCCGGGACAGGATGTTGAGATAAAAGTCGACAGCCTGGGCGGCGTCAGTCTCAAGGGCAGGGTGGACGGCATCGGCGCCGCCACCGCAGCGACCTTCTCGCTGATGCCGCAGAATAACACCACGGGCAACTTCATCAAGGTGGCCCAGGTGGTGCCGGTCAAGATAAGCCTGGAAAACCCCGGCAACTATGTTTTGATACCCGGGACCTCGGTCGAGGTTAAGATAGCCGTCCATTAGTTCGGTAGATACAGATGCCCAAGACGAGCGAATCACGCGTACTCGCGGTGGCCATCATAGGCACCTTCATGGTGATCTTGGACCAGACCATCATGAACGTGGCACTGCCCCATATCATGGCTGTCTTCAACGAGACCGCCGACCGCGCGCAACTCGTGGTTTCTGCTTACCTCATGGCCACGGCCATCTCCACCCCGGCCGCCGCCTTCCTGGCCCAGCGCTTCGGCATCAAGAAGGTTTATATCTATAGCCAGGTGGGTTTCCTGGCGGGCTCGCTCTTGTGCGGTATTGCCTGGGATAGCAACTCGCTCATCGCCTTCCGCGTGCTGCAGGGCCTGGCCGGGGGACTGCTCAACCCGCTGGCTATGACCTTCCTTTACACCACGGTGCCGCCCGAGGACCGCGGCACGGCCATGGGCATATTCGGCATACCCATGATGCTGGCCCCGGCCATCGGCCCCACACTGGGCGGCTATATCGTGGACTACTGGAACTGGCGCATGGTCTTCTATATCAATGTGCCGGTAGTGCTGATAGCCATCGCCATGGGCATAGCCTGGATAGAGGAGAGCAACACTTCAAAGATAGGGTTCGATTTTAAGGGCTTTTTCCTGGCGGCTGTGGGGTTCAGCGCCGTGCTCTACGCTTTCTCCTATGCTCCCACCTGGACTTGGAACGACTGGCGCATAATTACGCTACTGGTGGTGGGCTGCATCTGCATCCTGGCCTGGATGCTGGTTGAGCTGAAGGTGAAAAATCCTTTATTGGATTTGCATATGTTTAAGAACAAGGGTTTCTCGCTGGGCGTTGGCCTGACTATTGTCACTACCATAGGGCTGTTCTCTCTGGTCTTCCTGCTGCCGCTATTCCTGCAGAACCTGCGCGGTATGTCGGCTATGGCCAGCGGTATAATGATGCTGCCCAACATCATGGGCGCCATGATATCCATGCCCCTGGCCGGGCGGCTCTACGACCGCATCGGTCCGCGGGTCCCCACCGTCCTGGGCCTGATCATCACCGGGCTAACATCACTATGGCTGCAGGTGCTTGACGTGACCACGCCCGACGAACTGCTGGGCTGGATACTCTTCGTCAGAGGTTTAGGGATAGGCTTTGCCATGATGCCCGTGATGACTTACGCTCTCTCCTCGGTGACGCAGCAGATGACGGCCCAGGCTTCTGCCCTGCTGAACGTAGTGCGCACCGTTTTCGCTTCGCTGGGAATAGCGGTATTTGCCACCATGCTGGACGGCTTCCAGAAGACCAACCTCTCGATGATGGTGCAGACCATCACGCCTGATTCGGTCATTGCGCTGCAGATGCTTTCAGGGCTGCAGGTTTACCTCATGCAGGCCGGCATGTCACTGCAGGCCGCGCAGCAGGGGGCCGTCAACCTCCTCTTCCAGTATATTAACGTGCGGGCCAGCGTTACCGCCTTCCAAATGGATTACGTGATAAGCGCTGTGGTGGTGCTGATCGGCGTTATACCTGCCCTGTTCCTGCCCTTCGGGCGTGTGAAAAAAGACGGGGCCCAGATAGTCAGCTTCGAATAGGGCACGCTAAATCCACTTTTTCCTGCGGAAATACAGCAGCATGCCCAGGGCCACCGTCAGCATGAGGATGAGGATAGCCGGGTAGCCCCATTCCTGCTTGAGTTCCGGCATATAGTCGAAATTCATGCCGTAAAGGCCGACTATGAAAGTCAGCGGTATGAAGATAGTGGCCACCAGCGTCAGGACCTTCATTATTTCATTGGTGCGGTTGCTCATACTGGAGAGGTAGATATCCAGCAGTCCCGATACCATTTCCCGCGTGGTCTCAATGAGGTCCATAATCTCGAAGATACGGTCGTAAACGTCGCGGAAATAGGCCGAGGTTTCGGCCTTGATAAGCGTCGAGTCGCGCTTGGTGATCTCACTGATTATCTCGCGTACCGGCCAGACGTGCCGGCGCAAGTGCATCATCTCCTTCTTGATCAAGTGCACGTCCTGCAGGGCAGTTTTGTCCGGGCTGGCCAGCAGTGTTTCCTCGGCAGCCTCTATCTGCTCGCCGAATTCCTCCACTACGTTGAAATAATTATCCACCGTGATATCGATGATGCGGCAGGCCAGGTAGTCGCTGCCCATCCGGTGCATGACGGGGTCGCCCTTCCTGATCTCCTCCCTCAACCCGTCGAAAAAATCCCCCGGCCTTTCCTGGAAGGTGAGCACGAAGTTGGGCCCCAGCACCAGGCTCAGCTGTTCAGTATCTATGCTCCTGTCCCGGCTGGAATAGGAGAGCATTTTCAATATAATAAGAACGTAGCTGCCGAAGTCCTCGTACTTGACGCGGTGCGTGGTGTTGGGTATGTCCTCGAGGGTCAACTCGTGCAGGTCGAAGTATTCGCCAATGGATTTCAGGACGCCGGTATCAGTCAGGCTATCTACGTTGATCCAGGTTACACCGCGGCTGGAGGCGTACGGCTCGCATTCAGCGGCCGGCGCGTCCCTCCTCTCCTCAAAGCGGTCCTCGTCGTAGTGGATAATGCTTATCGGTGAACCGGTCATGCTGTTCTTAATTGCCCCCATTGTTGCGGGACCTGCCCCGCGCTAATGAAGCGAATATACCACCAAAGCATAAAAGTGTAAAGACTATGAACACCCATCGAAGGCTGAGCAGAAACTGCTCGTAGAACTCCGGCGTTATCCGCACCCGGCCCATGATCAGCGAGATGATGAGCATGGCGATGCCCATGCTGAACATCTGCCCGGTGAGACGCATGGTGCCCAGAGTGGCCGAGGCCACTGTCAGGGCTTTCTTATCGACCGAGCTCATCACGGCGTTGGCATTGGGCGAGGAAAACAGCGCAAAACCGAATCCCAGCAGGACAAGGCCCATCACTATGTACCATAATGGGCTCAGGCCATCGATAAATACCAGCAACAACAGGCCCAAAGCCGTGAAGGCCATGCCTGCCGATGCTATGGCCTGCGGCTCGAACCGGTCGGAAAGGCGCCCCGCCAGCGGCGAGAAGGCAGCCTGGAAGACCGGCATGGCCACCAGGGCCAGCCCGGCCGATTGAGGCGTTAACCCGTGGATATACTGTAAATACAGGCTGAGCATGAAGCTCACGCCGAAGGTGGCGGCATAGTTGATGAAGGCTGCCAGGTTGGAGAAAGCGAAGACGCGGTTGTGCATGAATAGCCCCACATTGAGCACCGGTTGTTCCGTCCTCAGTTCTACCCGCACGAAGAGGTAGATTATGGCGGCGCCGGCTGTCAGCGCGGCAAAGCCGCTCCAATCAGGCAGGGCGGCGAACCCGAAGATCGTGGCCACCAGTCCCAGCCCGTATATAATTGATCCGGCCAGGTCCAGCTTTTCTCCTTTGGCATGTGCCCACTCGCCGCGTATCTTCCAGAGCGTGATGATGATCGGCAGCAGGCCAAATGCAGCGTTAAACCAAAATATGCTGCGCCAGCCAAGGTGTTGAGTGAGCAGTCCGCCCACAAAAGGGCCGGCCGACAGGCCGATATATACGAAAGCTACGTTGATGCCCAGCACACGGCCCCTCTCCTGCAGCGGGTAGGCTGAGATTAGCAGCGCGGTGCCGGTTCCGAAAATCATCGCCCCGCCCAGGCCTTGTATGACGCGTGACGCTATGAGTACCGGGACAGACCAGGCAGCGGCCGACAGGCAGGATGACAGAGTATAGATAATCAGCCCGCTGATGAAGATACGTTTCATGCCGTGTATATCGGCGATGCGCCCGAACGGCACCAGGAAGACGGCGGCAGCCAGCAGGTAAGAGGTGGCTATCCATCCCAGCAGGACGGCGTCGGCATTGAATTCTCCACCGATGGCAGGCAGGGCGATATTGACTGACGAGCCGATGAAGGGTGTCAGGAAAGCCGTGACGCAGGCCACCACCAGGAAGGCTGACCTATTGGGCGGCCCGGGATTCTCTTTCTCTATCATGTGCCACGCTAATCAATGGTAAATTTGGCCACCTGCGGCTGTTTGAGCAGTTCCCAGTGTCCCACGGCGCCTTTGCTCAAAGCGCCCAGTTCGATGTGCAGCATGGCGATGCCGCAGTCCAGCCGCCGGGCCACGTTGAACTCGGGCCCGCGGTCTTTGATAGAAACGGTGATGCTGCTCTTTTCTATGCCGAACCCCCATGGTTGGCGGTTCATGGCCGATGGCGCGAGGCGGGCCGCTTCAACGGCGGACCTGGCCCAGTCAGGCCAGCCGGTTTCCGCCAGGCCGCTGACCATGCTTTGCAATGGCTTGCGCTGATGGTAGGCGCCAAAGCCGCTGATGGCCTTTTCTTCGAAAGACCACGTTGCTGTGGTATATCCCACGGGTGATACGCAAATCAGTTTCTCGTTTTGCCCAATTTTAACCAGGGACCTGACGGCTTTAGCGTTGTAGGTGAGCGCTACCCAGCAGGTACCCAGTCCGAGTGAAGTCGCCTCGAGCACGGCTGCCTCGCCGCTGTAGCCCATTTTCTCCTGAGCGTTGGGGTCGGACATATCGCCGATGAAGGCCAAAAAGGCCGGCGCCCCCTTGATATT
>JBFYUA010000167.1:0-9351 GCA_041300305.1 Dehalococcoidia bacterium
ACCTCTATCACCGTATCCGCGTCCGACAGGCCGGCAGCTTCGATGATGCTGTCCCTGACAGCTTCATTCACCAGGAAATTCTGGCCCAGGCTTTTCCTGGCCTTCAGCCCGGCGCCCCTGAGCTGGCCGCGGACCCTGTCGCTTGAAAATCTCTCTTTATGAGGCAAAACGGTTTCAATCTGCGAAAAATTTATGTGGGCCGTGCACCGGTTGTCGATAATGTCCTTTAGCTTACGTCCGCCAGCCAGCTCCGGCCAGGCATACCTGCGTCACCCGGAGCTTACTATTTACCGCTGCTTCCTTCCGGACCTGACGGGATTCATAGACCTCCGCCGCGCAAGACCCAACCCTCAACGCCGCTTGACCGTTGCAGTTCTGAAAAACAAGACCTCGAACCGGGATTCAGCCCCGCTATAGCGGATCTCGGGTACAGGGCACCGCTGGTTCCCCGCTTAGCACGGCCCGGTTCAAATACTACTATGTAAGCACCGACTTTTCAAGGTCACACGCCCCAGGCGATGCGGCTGACCAGGAAGTCCGGCAGTCCCGCCTTCTGCATCTTCCCCTGCGTGGCTGCAACGTCGTAGTTTACCCTGTAGTTATGCAGCACCATCTCCTCGGCGTCGAAGATGGCGTAAGATGCCCGCGGGTCACGGTCGCGCGGCTGTCCCACACCCCCCGGGTTGATTATCAGCCTGTTATCCCACAGCGACAGCATGTCGCCATCGCGCAGGACGCTCCCGCTGACCTCAACCCCGTCATCGCTGAAAAAGAAAGGCGCATGTGTGTGCCCGACGATGCAGAACCGTGTAACGAAGCGGCGGAAATTTTCTTCGGCGGCTGTTTTGTGCGCTATATACTCCCAGAGAGGCTGCCCGGGACTGCCGTGTACGATGGTAAACCCGTCCTGCACCACCAGGTCGGGCAAGCCGGCCAGGAATTCCCTTTCCTCGACATTCAGCTGCCCGGCCGTCCAGCGGTTGGCCCTGGCCGCCTCGGAATTGAACCCGCCGATATCAATTTTCCCCACCGCCGCCGAATCGTGGTTGCCGCAGACGCATACCGGGTCAAGCTGCCTGAGCAGTTTTATACAGGCCGACGGGTCAGGTCCGTAGCCCACCACGTCCCCGATGCACCAGGTGTGCCCGAACCCGCCGTGGTTTTGCGCGTCCTCCAGCACGGCCTCGAAGGCCTCAAGGTTGCTGTGGATGTCGGCGATGACGAGGTATTTCATGGAGGGTAAATTATAGCATAAGCCTCTCAGCCGGCTGTTTGTCTTATACGCTCCAGTTAGTGTATAGTGAGGAGACTATGAAAGGTTATTACAGGACATTGCGGCGCAGAGGGAAATAGCAAGATGAAACCATATTTGCCTGAAATGCTTCCGTTGAAGTCATTGAACTGGGTGGAGTTCATCCACCTGATAGGTGAGGCCAACCGGGAACTTGCCAGGTATGACGGAATTCTTAAAGGAATTGTGAACCCTGCAGTTTTTCTTTCACCTTTGACTACCCAGGAAGCGGTCCTATCGTCACGCATTGAGGGGACTCAGGCAACGCTTGAAGAAGTGCTGGAATACGAAGCGCTTCCTAATAAAGACACTGCTAAAGAACAGGATATTTTGGAGATAATCAACTACCGTAGATCTCTTGAATATGCCGTTAACTATCTCAAGAAAAAACCAATCAGCCTTAACCTCATCAAGGATATCCATGATAGATTACTGGACAGTGTTCGCGGAAGGAATAAAGGCAGGGGTCAGTTCAGAACAACACAGAATTTCATAGGCAGGCAAGGGACTTCAATAGAGCAAGCCAGTTACATTCCCCCACCACCTGAAAACATCCAGGAACTATTGTCCAATCTCGAAAAATACATACACTTTGATGAGAAAGACCCTTTGGTTCAGCTTGCAATCGTCCATGCCCAATTTGAAATAATCCATCCATTCTCGGATGGGAATGGGCGCGTGGGACGGATACTGATACCTCTTTTCCTAGTCGAGAAAAAACTTCTCAGCAGCCCTGTTTTCTACATCAGCGCGTATCTGGAAGTCAACCGTGACACTTATATTGATAGATTAAACGATATCACACGCACTAATAACTGGGAAGGCTGGATTACATTTTTCCTGGCAGCGGTTGCTGAACAAGCAAGAAATAACTCGGCAAATGCAATTCAGATATTACAACTCTACGATTCGATGAAAAAACAGGTGTCCGATATTACCCGCTCGCAGCATGCTATTAATGTACTTGATGCCATCTTTCAAAACCCGATTTTCAATAGCTCTCAATTCGTTGAGGAAACAGGCATACCGCGGGCCAGCGCAAAGCGTCTATTACTGGAACTTAGGCAGAATAAAATACTGACACTTGTGAAAGATGCGTCCGGTAAGCAACCTGCCGTACTCCAATTTAGCAAGCTATTGGAGATAGTAAGATAGCTCCGGTCATGTTAATCCGAATTTTTGCGTCTCATTATAACCATATTTATGAGACGCTAAGCAACTTGTGGATATTCTATGAGACGCATAAATCGGCTGCAGCCCCATCAGAGAATTTGAGCAGGCGCATACTGAATGACAATTGCATCTATTTGTCATACTACCGATCTTGCGTGACATGAATGTCATACAAAAGGGGCGGTAATAGGTTAAAGAAATATATCCTGCATATGGAGTAAATAATGTACTACTTCGCCTACGCATCGAATATGAGCCGCAAACAGATGGCCGGGCGCTGCCCCGAGGCCAAAGGCATTGTTGCGGCCACGCTGCCCAATTTCAAGCTCATCTTCACCGGCTATTCAAGGCTGCGCAAGGGCGCGGTGGCCACCATCAGGGGCTCACAGGGGGACAAGGTCATCGGCGCCCTTTACGAGATAAGCGAGGCCGGCCTGCGCAGGCTGGATAAACACGAAAATTACCCTATCGACTATAAGCATACAGACGTGCGCGTTTTCAGCGGCAGCGGTGAAGCATACGACGCCGTGACCTTCATCAAGGCCCAACAGGAAGAGGAGGGACAACCCTCCGCTGAATACCGCGCCGTCATACAGCAGGGCTATCGCGACTGGGGCATTATCTGAACCGAACGGTTAATTGCCCTCGGTAATAATTACCTCGTTCATTTTATCGCCGTTAACCAATTGTTTCAGCGCATCCATGCCCTGTGTAAGCTGCCCGAAAACCGTGTGCTTGCCATTGAGGTGAGGCTGCGGCGCATAGCAGATGAAGAACTGGCTGCCGTTGGTGCCCGGGCCGGAATTGGCCATGGAAAGGCTGCCTGCCTGGTGCGTGCGTGCACTGAACTCGTCCTGGAATTTATAGCCGGGCCCGCCCGAGCCTGTGCCGGTAGGATCGCCTCCCTGTGCCATGAAACCGGGTATTATGCGGTGAAAGGTCAGGCCGTTATAGAAACCCTTGCGCGCCAGTGAAACGAAGCTGTTGACCGTTACAGGCGCGTCCTGCGCGTACAGTTCCAGTGCCAGGTCGCCTTTATCCGTCTTGATAACGGCGGTATATTTCTTGTTGACATCGATGACCATGGGTACCGGTGAGTTGTAGCTCTGCGGTTGCGGCTTGGGTGTGGATGATGGCATTTTAATCACTCCTGTCAGGAACAGCGTTAATGCTGTTGCTGCTATCAATATTGCTGCGATTACAGGTATTACAATCTTCATATTTTGATACCACGCTTTTTTCTGAATTGTCTTTTTCTTGTTTTTGTTCTTTTTCTTCGACATTTAACTTGCATCGTCCTCAGTATAAGTTTTTATAAATAGAGTGCCGCCCGCAGGCAGCACTCCCGGAACAACGATAATATTGACGTATTGATTTACCATGTACCGAATACGGAGGTATAGCCGAGCGCCAGCCTGACCAGCAAATATCCCAGGAAGATGATGCCGGCCATGAATATCGCCAGGCACAGCATGCGCCAGAACAACCCCCAGGCCAGTCCCCAGGTAGGTTTAACATCCACGTGCTTATGATGCACCGGGTCAGGGGCAACCACGGGGGTAACTCCCTGTTGCGGCAGCGCCATGCCGGCCATCACCGGCGGCGGCGTAGCTATGCCTGTTACAATCGGCACGTGCGGCACAGGACGCTGGGCTGCTCCCAGGTGCGCCCCGCAGGACACACAGAACTGCTGGTTAGCGGCATTTTGCGAGCCGCAATTCTGGCATACTACCGTCTGCTGCATATTTCACCGCCTGAGATTTTAACTGCATTATATACAGGGTTTTGCAGTATATCAAGGTTGGCCGGCCATTTTCTTCCTGCCCGCTCATTTGCCTGTGTTATAATCACACCATGCGCATAGCGGAAACCGGGGAATTCGGCCTTATCTCAAGGATAGCCGCGCTAATCGACGAAGCGGGCGACAGGCAGTCGCCGGCCCGCAGGGACCTGCTGCTGGGCATCGGCGATGACGCGGCCGCCTGGAAGGCCCCCGGCGGAATCGAGCTGATCACCACGGATATGCTGGTGGAAGGCGTGCACTTCGATTTCGCGTATACCGGCTGGAAAGATTTGGGCTGGAAATCCATGGCCATCAATATCAGCGATATAAACTCCATGGGCGGCAGGCCGCGTTACGCCATGGTGTCGCTGGCCCTCCCCGGCCGCCGCGAGGTGGGGGACGTGCTTGATCTCTATCGCAGTTTACTGGAGATATCCAACACTTACGGCGTGGCCGTGGCCGGCGGCAATATCTCAGCCTCTGATAAAGTCGTTATCAATATCACCCTGACGGGGGTAGCTGAAGAAACCATGCTTACGCGCGCCTCGGCGCAACCTGGCGACCTGGTGGCCGTATGCGGTTTCCCCGGCCTTGCGGCGGCCGGGCTCAAAGCGCTCTCCCAATTTACCAACCTTGATCCCGACGCGCTGCAGCTATTTAAAAATGCCCATCTGCGTCCGTCGCCGGATTTCAACAACGGGCCCCTGCTGGCAGGCCTCGGCGTCAGGACGGCCATCGATATCAGTGACGGATTGGCCGCCGATCTGACCCATATCTGCATGGCCAGTGAAGTGGCGGCTACCCTGCGCCTGGAAAAACTGCCCGTCCATCCCCTGCTGACAAAATATTTCGGCCGTGACAGCCTCAAAATGTCTCTGGCCGGCGGGGAGGATTACCTGCTGCTCTTCACAGCCGCACCTGATATAATGAAAAACGTTGGCGCCGTCTTGCAGCCGGCCCCCATCATTATCGGGGAGATAACAGCAGGCAAACCTTACGAGGTGGAGCTGCTCGATGGACGGGGACAACCGGTCCATATCGATTTCAGCGGCTGGGACCATTACAAGCATCATGGTTAACCACAGCAATGACTAAATTGACCGTTACCACGCATGGCCCGGACGAGACCCGGCGCCTGGGCCGCTTAATCGGCGGACTGGCCCGTGGCAACGACCTTTACCTTCTGAAAGGGAACCTCGGCGCGGGCAAGACCCACCTGGTGCAGGGCATCGCCTTCGGCCTGGGTATCAGGGAGTACGCCTGCAGCCCCTCCTTCATGATAGCCCGGGAATACCACGGCCGCCTGGCGCTTTATCACCTCGACCTTTACCGCCTCGACCACATCGAGGAGATAGCCGACCTCGGCCTGGACGAATACTTCCGCCCCGACGCGGTCTGCGCCATCGAATGGGCGGACAAGGGCAGCGCCGTATTGCCGCAGGACAACCTGACGGTTGAACTTGAGCACCGGCCCGGCGATATCCGTGAGATCACCTTCCTGCCGCAGGGCACGCGTTACGCCGGGTTGGTCGACACTATTAAGTCCGCACTTTCACAGGACGGGGAGGCGGCATGGAAATTGCCATAGACACCTCCACAGGCTGGGGCGGCATCGCGCTGTCGCAGGACGGGGACCTGCTGGCTGAGCTGACCTGGAAGCCGGGACAGAACCACACCTCGGAGCTCTTTCCCAACATCGAGCGGCTGCTGCAAACGGCCAAAACGGGCATCAGGTCACTGACTGCCGTATTCGTTGCCACCGGACCGGGCAGCTTTAACGGGTTGCGCGCCGGCATAAGCGCAGCCAAGGGCCTGGCCTTCTCCCTGAAAATACCGCTGGTGGGCATAAGCACACTGGAGGCGGAAGCGCTGCCTTTTGCCTTTAGCGGTTTGCCTTTGTGCCCCGTCCACGACGCGGGCCGCGGTGAAATTGCCGCCGCGCTGTACCGCCGCTCAGGCGGCTGGCAGCAACTGAAGGAGGAATATCTCACGACCGTTGAATCATTATGCTCAGAGACGCGTGAGAAGACCATATTTTGCGGCGAAATACCGCCCGCGGCGATAGATATTATCCTCGCTTTACTGGGTGAAAACGCGGTAATACCCGGCTGGCAGCAGCGGCTCAGGCGCCCGGGGTATATCTCTCACCTTGGCTGGCAGCGGCTTCAATCGGGCCGGGAAGATAACCTTGCAACACTGCAGCCTATCTACCTGCGCCAGCCACCCATTACACAGAGAAAAAAGAAATACTGATATGGACGAGGTGACTTGATGACTGAAGAGAAAGATATCTCAAGGTACAGGCTGGAAAAATTTCAGGCGGCCAGCCTCGAGCGTAATCCCGCGGGCAGCCCGGTTGAGCGCTTCCTGCATATCTATCTGCCGCCCGGCTACGATGCTGAATCTGACCGGAAATACCCTGTAATTTATTTCCTGCACGGCTACGCGGGCAACTACCACAGGGTCACCGTGGGACCAAAGGATAGCTACTGGGGGAAAATAGCAGGTGTTTTTCCGCCTGAACTGCTTGCCCAAATCGACGTGGGCAGGATGGCCTTTTACGAGGTTTTCGATGAACTGATCGAGCGCGGGGATCTGCCGCCCTTCATTTTCGTTCAGCCCGACGGCAGCCTTCACCTGCCGCATCTCAATAACACCTTCGACTTTTTTACCGGGCAGACCTCCACCAAGGGCAGCTTCTACATAAATTCAGCTTCCACGGGCAAATTCGGCGACTACATAGCACATGACGTCATCAACTATATTGACTCTCACTTCCGCACTATCGCCGACAGCAGGCACCGCGCCATAGCCGGCGCCTCCATGGGCGGCTATGGCACTCTCTGCCTTTGTTTGGACTATCCCGGCACATTCTCGGCAGCGGCCGCCCTCAGCCCGGGCAATTTCACCGTCGATTCAGTTTGCTGGCAGCTTCACATACCTTTCATGGAGAAGTTGTTGGGCAAAGAGATAGCCGATAAGTCTGACTCCGGGGCCTGGGCGGATATACTGGACACCGTTGACCTGGTTTATTCACCCGGCCGCCGCCTGCTGCCCACCATCAGGAAGGACGACAATGGACGCGTACTGGGGTATGACCGGGAGGCCGCACAGCGTTGGGAGGAACATGATATCAATATCCTGCTTGCGCGTAATCCCGGCGTCTTTAAAAATATCCCGCTGCAGGTCAACTGCAGCCGGGATGACGAATTCAGCCTGGCCGGCGAGGCCGCCAAATTGCATCTTACGCTGCAGCAGCTGCGCATTAATCATGAATTTGATTTCTACTCAGACCCCGCGGCAGCCCTCTCGCCCCACATACTGGGCATCGCTTACCGGGTCCTGCCGGCCATACGGTTCTGCCTGCCTTATATCTCGTGATGGTAGCAATTTAGGTGTTTTAAGCATAAAATTAGTACCCGCGTACAGTCAATAAAATTTAATGGAGTTGAAATGGAAAGGACCCTTATCTTAGTCAAACCCGATGGAGTGCAGAGGTGCCTGGCCGGGGAGATACTCTCCCGACTGGAAAGGCGCGGGCTGAAAATAGCCGGGCTCAAGATGTTGCAGATGGACAGGGCGCTGGCCGAAAAGCACTATGACGTGCACAGAGAAAAACCCTTCTTCAACGACCTGGTCAAATTCATTACCTCCGGGCCGGTCATCGCCGCCATACTGGAGGGGGAGAAGGCCATCGAATCCACCCGGCAGACCATGGGCGCTACGGACCCCAAGAAAGCTGCCCCGGGCACCATCAGGGCGGACCTGGGCATCAACATGGAGCACAACCTGATACACGGGTCGGACTCGCCTGAGAACGCCGAGAAAGAAATCAGTATTTTCTTCAAAGCGGGGGAGGTGCTGACCTACAGCCGGGATGTCGACAGGTGGCTTACTGGATCGTAAGCAGCCTGACCGCCTTCTCGTAGACATTTTCCAGGCTGTAGAAACCCCTCAGTTCCCTGGAAAAGATATGCACCACCACGCCCGCATAATCCAGCAATATCCAGCCCGACTCCGCATCGCCCTCGCTGTGATAGGGGATGGCCGAATCCTTTTTGAGTGAATTCAACATCTCGCGGTGGATGGCGTCAACCTGCCGGTCGCTGTCGCCGCTGCAGACCACGATGTAATCTGTAAACGAGCACGCCTGCCGCACGTCGAGCAGCACCACCTCTTCGGCCTGCTTATCAGAGGCTAATTCAACCGCCCTGCGGGCCAACTCTACAGGTTCCAGTTCATGCTCCCCGGCTTAATTCCTTCCCCTGCTGCTCTTTCATTACTGTCCACGTCTAATTATAGCATACCCCAAAAAACTCGCTATATCGCCGGTCCGCACGTCAATGAGGGGGGAAGATGACTGCCTGATACGTTTTGAAGTCAATGAATGTCCCTTGACATTTTCGCATAATTTGTCATAATAGAATTAGGGGAAATCCCCTGATCAAATATATGTATGGCCGGCGCGCCGACGAACGCATTGGTTGCCGGCTGTTGATAGTCTTTAACATTATTGAATGAAATACCCCTGGAGGCCATCAATATGGCATTACAAATCAAGGCTGATAAAGATTACACGCTACTGACACAACTGCTGCAGGTGGCGGATATTTTCGTCAAAGTCAGGGAAAGGGAGCTATTGCCCCAGAACCTGTCGGCCACCGGCGGCGCCATCCTCTTCCTGGTTGAGGCGATGGGCAAGGATGTCACGCCTGCCAAGATCTCGCGCATGCTACTGCGCGAACCGCATTCCGTATCCGGCATTTTAATGCGCATGGAGAAGCAGGGCCTGCTCAAGAGGACCAAGAACATGGAGCGCAAGAACCTCATCCGCATCACCCTGACCGCCAAGGGCGAGACTGTCCTCAAACAGGCCATGAAAAAAGAGGGCGTAAAGCACGTCCTCTCGAAGCTCAGCGAAGAACAGCGCAGGCAGCTCAAGGGGTCCCTGCTGGCCCTCAAAGAGGCCGGCATGAAGGAACTGCACCTCAGCCCCAAGGCCCTCCCCTGGCCTTAAAGCACAGGCATTGAAACGCGGGCGTCCGCCCGGCGCATGCCGTGCGGGCGCCCTTCCGTTTACCTGCAAAGCGCCGCTTGCCGGGCC
>JBFYUA010000182.1:0-10022 GCA_041300305.1 Dehalococcoidia bacterium
TGGCGCCGGCCTGCAGCGCTTCCACCACGTAGCAGTCGTTGCCGTACATGGAGAGCACCACGGAGTAGGTTGCGGGCGCCCGCTTCCTGAGCTGGCGGATGACCTCCAGCCCGCTCATATCAGCGAGCATCAGGTCGATGATAAGCACGTTGGGCTTAAGCTGCTGGGCAAGCCGCGCCGCTTCCACACCCGTGCCCGCTTCACCCACGACAAGGATGCCCGATTCGTTCTCCAGCAGCGCCCTGATGCCCCGCCGCACCACGTGGTGATCGTCAACCAGCAGCACCGTAGTCACAGCCTAATCGCCCGCTTCCTTTCTGAATTTCAGGGCCAGCGGCAGCTCCGCCGTCACCACGGTCCCCTGGCCCGGTGTTGAAGCGATAGTGAAAACTCCACCTGCTACCAGCGCCCTGCCGCGCATGCCGTTGATGCCGCACAGGCGGTCGGCAGGTATCGGGGAGGGGTCGAAGCCCTTTCCGCGGTCCTCGATGCGTACGGACAGCACCCGGCGGTCCGACCAGGCCAGCACGCGGGCTTCAGTTACACCGGCGGAGGCAGCCGCATTATCCAGCGCCTCCTTGACGATGCGGTAGGCGGCCAGGCCCGTTTCCGGCGGGAACTTCTTGTGAAGGCCGTAGTGTTCGAATTTGACCGCTACGCGCGTGCGCGCCGTATAGCTTTCGAAGAGGTAGAGCAGCGCGGGCAGCAGTCCCAGGTCGTCCAGCATCTTGGGGCGCAGTTCCAGCGAGAGCTCGCGGGTGAGGGACATCATCTCATTGACCAGGGACTGCGCCTCGCCCAGCGTGTAGCGCATCTTGTCCAGCGGCGGGTTCATGGCCTCGCCCAGCAACAGCTTGAGCACGGCCAGCGACTGGCCGAGGCGGTCATGCAGTTCGCGCGCAATGGCCCGCCGTTCCTCCTCCTGTATCTCTACCAGCACCCTGGCCGTAGAAAGGCCGTCATCCATAAGGCCAACATGATATGGCCGGCCGCAGGAGTTTGTCAACCAGTAACGGCATCAGCCTTTCCGATCAGCCTGCCGTCCGCCCGCGTCCCGCTTGACCCCGTAAGATTATTAGTAGTATTATCAGTATGATTAATAATTCATATCAAGGAGGGTGGCGAATGAGCAGCAGGGGGAAAACAGACAAGGTATCGGTAACACTTCCCAGGGAACTGGCGGTAGAGATCCGCTCGATGGTTCCGCTGGGGGGGATAAGCTCCTTTTTCACCGAGGCGCTGGAGCATTACATAGCCTACCGCAGGCAGAAGGCGGCCCTTGCCAGAGGATTCGGGGCCTGGAAAAGTGGAGCGCATGCCGGCCTGGTTACTCCCCGGGATTCCACTGCCTACGTCCGTGCCATCAGGGCAGCTGATAGCGAGAGGCTGACACGCCTGGGAGGCGCCGGTGCCGCGTAGCGTGGCCGGGGGCATTTCCTGTTTACTCGACACCGACATTGCCATCGATTTCCTCAGGCGGCGCGGCTATGCGCGCAGGCTTCTGGAGCGATGGGCGGGGGAAGGGCTTGTAGCGGTCAGCGTTCTCACTCACCTCGAGCTATACAGGGGGATGAGGCCCGCGGAGCAGGACGCAACCAGCGCTTTTCTTGACGGAATGGTCTCCATCGTTGTCGATGTAACAATTGCCCGGCGGGCAGGCATTATACTGTCGGAGAACCGCGCTAAAGGCGTGACAGTGGGCATCGCCGACGCCATCATCGCCGCAACGGCGCTTCAATTAGACGTACCCCTGCTGACCAACAACCTGGAGCACTATCCTTTTACGGGCTTGAAAGTGGTCCCGGGACTGGATGATCTTGCCTGATGCCGCCGGATGATTTGATTTCCGCCTGCTGCGCCTGTATGATTACCGCTGTTTTTGGCCTCGGGCGGGCCGGCGACGGGCCTTTACCATGAAGATAAGCGAGATAATACACAACGAAGGCAAATGCCTCTCCTTCGAATTTTTCCCGCCCAAAACGCCCGTCGGCGAGGACCGCCTGCTGCAGCGCATCGGCCGGCTCAAATCATTCGCCCCGTCATTCATCTCGGTCACGCAGCACGCTGGGACCGACACCCTGGATAAGACCAGGCGCATCGTCAAAAAGCTGCACGCCGAGACGGGTTTGACCGTCATGCCGCACATCACCTGCGCCGACCCTCGCAGGAGCGAGCTTGAGCCGGTCATCGACTACTATAAGGAACTGGGCACCGAGAACGTCCTGGCGCTGCGCGGCGACCCTGAAGAATACGGCGCCGACACATTCGATGGCCAGGTGCATTTCCGCTTTGCCTCAGACCTGGTAAGCTTCCTGGCGGGGTATAAGAATTTCTGCATCGGCGTGGCGGTTTACCCCGAGGGCCACCTTGATTCCCCCAACCTGGGGCTTGACACCGCCTACACCAGGCAGAAAATCGAGCGGGGCGCCGAGTTCGGCATCACGCAGATGTTCTTCGAGAATTTCCATTTCTACCGGATGATGGACCGCTTCGAGCAGGACGGCATCAATATCCCCATCATCGCCGGCATCATGCCCATCACCGATTTCCAGAAAGTCGAGCGCTTCAGCGAGCTGAGCGGGGTGGAGATACCGGTAGAGCTCACCACCAGGTTTGAAGAACTGGAAGACCCGGACGATGTGGCCAGGGCCGGCGTGGACCTGGCCACGGAGCAGTGCCTCGACCTGCTGGATAACGGCATCCGCTGCTTCCATTTCTACACCCTCAACCGGGAGGAGGCGGTGGCGCAGATATTAACTAACCTGGCGCCGGCGCTGGGATAGCCCGTTATTGCCGGTCCGCCGCTCAAAAATGTCATTGCGGGGAGCCCGCAGGCGACGAAGCAATCTGTCCATCAGCGCCCCCGGCATTGCGGCTTCACCACCCAAAAATGTCATTGCGAGGCCGCCGCAGCGGCCGTGGCAATCCATTTAAACCTCAAATGTACATAAAAATAAAATTTGACGTTTAACGCGTCGCGTTATATTATGGTGACGTGATCAGGTCGTTCAAGGATGGCGAAACCGGGAAAATATATTCCCGTGAGCAGTCCAGGAAATTGCCCCCCGATATCCAGCAGGTAGCTTTGAGAAAGTTACGCATGCTAAATAATGCCAGGAACATTAAAGATCTACTCATCCCTCCGGCAAACAGGCTCCAAAAGCTATCCGGCAACAGGGCGGGACAGTATAGTATCCGCATAAATGACCGGTGGCGCATATGTTTTGCCTGGCAAGGTGGCGACGCGGTAGATGTAGAGATTACTGATTATTATTGAGGTGAATAAAATGAAGGGAAAAACATTACATCCGGTTCATCCCGGCGAGGTCCTTCTTGAGGAGTTTCTTCATCCCATGGGCTTGAGCCAGAATAAACTTGCCGTGAATATCGGAGTTCCGGCGCGGAGGATTAACGAGATCATTCACGAGAAAAGGAAGGTCACCGCTGACACTGCACTTAGGCTTGGGCGGTTTTTCGGTATGTCCTCAGAGTTCTGGCTCGGCCTTCAGTCACAGTATGACCTGGATATAGCGTCAGCTGCGCTTGGAGACCGCCTTGAAAAAGAAGTCAAAGAATATTCTAAAGTGGCTTAACCGGTTTATTTCCATGTTCAGCGGCAAGTTCCGAACCGTACGGCCACCAGGTCGCTGCGGGTTGCCATGGGGGCCCGGATTAGCCCCCCGTCCCTGTTGGCCCTACCCTTGCCACCGGCTGCTGCTGTGTAGCAGCCAGGAAGGCCTGCACATCCTCCCGGGCAAAGCGCCGGTCGCCGCGCGGCCCGATGCGGTATGACTTAATAATCCCCTGGTCGCTCCATCTGCGCACCGTATTAATATGCACATTCAGGAATTTGGCCAGGTCACGCGTGGTAAACATCAACTTATGCTGACCATTATTCTTCATCTTGCTACCTCTTCAAATATTATTTAAACCATCAAATTGCATATAAAAATGCCGTACCCTTACTTTAGGTCACTTTAGCCACAATGTGAATCCCCCGATAGTCCTGTTTCGAATAGTAAAATAGTCCCATAAAAAATTATTCCGGAAGGTATGTATGGTGAGGGAAATGCACTTGACAGGGCGAGTAATGGTCATGTAAGATACATATCCGCTTATACGTCGTACTCATCAATTGTACACAGGATACTATCGCTTTAGAAACAAAACGAATGGAGATAAATAATCCCGGCAAACACAAATAACAGGCGGCGGTCAAAGCCGTAACGCAGGTTTATATTTGATAAAGAATAACCTGGCGGCTTATAACCTTCGCAGGCAAGAGTAAGCGGGTGATGGAAATAGAGGTTGCAACGGAATCATCTTCAGGGCGCGCGGTATTTTTGGACCGGGACGGCACAGTTGCGCCTGACGTCACCTATTGCCGCCGCTTCGGGGACTTTCACTTGCGCCCCGATACCGGGCCGGCCGTCAAAGCGCTCAAATATAATGACTTCAAGATAATAATAATCACCAGTCATTCCGGCATCGCCCGTGGCCATTTCACGGAAGAAACACTGTGTAAAATACATAACAGGCTGCGCAATGAAATAAAGA
The DNA here is from genome assembly GCA_041300305.1 of Dehalococcoidia bacterium. Classification (GTDB taxonomy): domain Bacteria; phylum Chloroflexota; class Dehalococcoidia; order GIF9; family UBA5629; genus CAIMUM01. The sequence continues at coordinate 4,558 of JBFYUA010000182.1, forward strand.
AATTCGGCGTTGAGCTTGATGCCATTTACTATTGTCCCCACCACCCGGAGCATGGGTGCGCCTGCCGCAAACCCGGCACCGGCCTTTTCTTAAGGGCCCGTGAAGATCATAAGCTTGATTTCACACAATCCTATGTCATAGGGGAAAGGGAACACGATATCATAGCGGGAAAAGCAACCGGCTGTAAAACCATCTTGCTTAATCATAATGAGGGTAATTCAATAAATCAGGCCGTAAAACCGGACTATATGGCTTCCGACATGCTGGAGGCGGCCAGGTGGATACTGGGCAATAAATAAGGTTGATTGCCGGCTCAGCAGGCGGGTCCGCCCCGGCTTAAACCAGGTATCGCTAACCGGCGCCGATACAATTGAAGTCCCCGGCGAGGCCCCGTTCCTCGCTTTTCAAGGACCTGCTCCGTGCGCTTAAAAATGCCGCGTGAAGCGCTGCCATTTGAAATGAAACCCGGGGCAAAGGCCCTTTTTCAAAATCAGTTAAGATCTCACCCCTGGCAATTAAGAAATAGTTGAGGTAGTTTTCCTTATAGTTGTCGCATGGCGGTTCAGCCAATCCGGTCAAAGCAGTGCCGCCCGGTACCTTAGTACTATACAGGGCCGGTACTTTTTACCCATGAAAACAAGGACTAAATCCCTATTTAATCTCCGAATCAATTAAGGTAAATTAAAGGCACTATTATAAGTGCATGGATTTTCACATTGAAATTCAACCCGGATTGATGATCGGCGTTAATGAAATTGAGCACAGAGGGGAATTTTTAAACATTAGCCATTTGGCTCATATTTCTTATCCCTGTGGTACTGCGATTTAGTCGGCAGGCATGCAATAGTAGTCGTGCTATAGATTGAATATAACAAATTGAAACTTGGATGCCAAAGCAAAAAGGAGCGTTATGATGAATGCAGTCGGAGTTTGTGTTAATCCTGCGAGCATTATTCCTGAAAAGGTTGCGAAGTGCGCCAGGTTAGATGAATGCTATAAAATAAAAGCGATACTTGACAAAGATCTGTTGGATTTCCAATACGCAGAAGCCATCAGGTGTGTGTGTGAGCGCTGCAGTTAAGCCCACGTGTCACTGGTTTTAAGGGATCGTGGATAAACCACCGTCCCCAGCGGGTTCACTTTCGTCCCGGGTTGCTGCCGATTACCGCCTGAGTAGGCGGGCATATTCTCCCGTGCAGAGTTCTGTCCGCCGCGCGGCCCGGTGCGGTTAAGTGCTGTAATCCCCGGCCGCTTCTTCTCCTCACCGCATTAACGTGCACATTCAAAAATTTCGCTGATTCACGCGTTGTCGTCATTAATTCATCATGGCCGATATTCTTCATCTAATCGTCTCTCCATGCACCATTTTAATCAGCAGTTTCGCACTATAGTGGCTTACCCTTACCTTAAATTACTTTAGATCCAATGTGAATCACCGCGTTGCCCTGATTGAAATGGACGATTAGTCCCCGGAAAAATTATTTAAGGGTATGTTTAATGAGGTGAAGGTACTTGACAGGTCAGTCCGCGGCAGGTAGTATTTAAGCGCGTATATTCTTCGGATACGGAAGACGTAGGAATGGTACGTGAGCAGGCATCATTTTAGATTGAATGCAGGAAATAATAGGCTGCGGTGTCCAGGTGCCGATCAGTTAAAGTTCAAATCTATGTTACAGGCAGTAATAATTGCAGGCGGATTGGCTACGCGTTTGGGAGATGAGGCCAGGGCGTGCCCCAAGTCCTTGCTGTCTATTGGGCGGCGGCCGTTCATAGAATACCAGTTGGAGTTGCTCAAAAATAACGGCATCACCGATATCATCCTGTGCCTCGGGCACCTGGGCGAACAAGTAGAGCGGCACCTGGGTGACGGCGAAAAGTTCGGTGTGGATATCACATGCAGCCATGAAGAGCGGCCGCTGGGCACCGGCGGGGCCCTGAAAAATGCTGAGAGGCTTATAAAAGGCGACTTCCTCACGCTTTACGGCGATTCCTACCTCGATTTCGATTACCAAAAGGCGGTCCGCTTTTTCCAGGAGCGCGACAGGCTGGCGCTCATGACTGTATACAAAAACCACGGCCGTTATGACGCCAGCAATACCGAGATTGAAGGTGAACTGGTGACCCGCTACGATAAAATAAAGAAAACTCCCAAAACAATCTATATAGATTACGGGGCCGGCATCTTCCGGCGTGAAGCGCTGGACTGGATGCCCGCAAACGAGCGGTATCCTTTAGACTGGCTATTCAGCCGCTTGCTTGACGAACGGCAGTTGTTGTCTTACGAGGTAAGAGAAAGGTTCTACGAGATCGGGTCGCCCGATGGACTGGAAGAATTCAGAAAGCTGAAGGGAGGCAGGTATGATAGTATCGCGTGCACCGGTTAGGATCACCCTGGGCGGTGGAGGCACCGACCTCCCTTCTTACTATTCCAAGCATGGCGGCTTCCTCATCGCCGCGGCCATCGATAAATATTGCAGCGTGGTAGCCAGCCAGCGCTTCGATGACCGTGTGCGTTTGTCCTATTCCGATACCGAGACAGTTACCGATATCGGCCAGATAAAACACAACATATTCCGCACCGCGCTGCAGGTTAGAAAGATCGACAAGAAGATAGAGCTGCATTCATTTGCCGATGTTCCGGCCAATAGCGGCCTGGGCGCATCCTCCAGCTTCACCGTGGCCCTGCTCAACGCCCTGCACGCCTACAAGAAGGAGAACGTCTCGCACAGGCAGCTCGCCGAGGAGGCCTGCCAGATAGAGATAGCCTGGTTGGGCCAGCCCATCGGCAAGCAGGACCAGTACATGGCCGCCTATGGCGGGCTGACCTGCCTGACCTTTGAGCGCAGCGGTGAGGTCATCGTAGAGGCGCTCAACGTATCGCACGAGACAATTATGGAGTTGGAGGACCAGCTCCTTATCTTTTTCACCGGCCGCGAGCGCAAGGCCTCCGACGTACTTATCGAGCAGGACAGCAAAAGCCGCCAGGACGACGCTGCCATGCTGAATAACCTGCACCGTGTCAAGGAGATCGGCCTGCAGACCCGGCGCTGCCTTGAAGCCGGCGACCTCGATACCCTGGGCGATCTTTTCCACGACCACTGGGAGAATAAAAAGAGGCGGTCGCACAATATGACCGATCCCTTTATTGACGAATGCTATGAAGAAGGACGGCGGCAGGGCGCGCTGGGAGGCAAGCTGGTGGGCGCCGGCGGCGGCGGTTTCCTGATGTTTGTCTGCCATAACGGCGAGCGCCGCAAGCTCATCGGCGCCATGGGCCGGCTGGGCCTTGCCTGGCAGCCCTTCCACTTCGAATTCAACGGCGCCCGCATCGTCATGAATACCATGGGCTATACAAACGCTGCCAATCACCTGGCACATAAAGTACCGGTGAAATCACATTGAGGCAGGCGCATGGCTAATATCGAATTTATCAAAGATTATCTCGGGCAAACGGAGCAGATAGCGGCGAAAGTAAACCAGGCCGACATCGATAGGGCTATTGAAATCCTTTACCGCGCCTGGCGGCAGGGCAAATGGGTCTATACCTGCGGCAACGGCGGCTCCGCCTCCACCGCCACCCATTTTGCCTGCGACCTCATCAAGACGGTTGAGGGCGAGGGCAGGCGCGGCTTTAAGGCCGAGTGCCTCAACGACAATATCCCTGTGATGTTGGCCTACATCAATGATAACGGCTTTGAAAACCTGTATATTGAGCAGCTCATTACCAAGTTCCAGCCCGGCGACGTGCTCATCTCCCTGAGCGTTCATGGCGGCGCCGGCAAAGATAAGGCCGGCATGTGGTCGCAGAACCTGCTCAAGGCCATTAAGTATGCGCAGGATAGCGGCGGCCGGGCCATAGGTTTCAGCGGCTTCGACGGCGGCCCCATGAAAGATATCTGCGACGCCTGTATCACCGTGCCCGCCGATTCCACCCCCCTGGTCGAATCCTTCCACCTCGTGCTCGAGCACCTCATCGTCTTCCGCCTCAAGGAGCTCATAGCCAAATAATGAAGGCCATTTTTTTGGACCGTGACGGCGTCATCAACGAGTTGGTTTATTACGCCGAGCACGGCATCGTGGACGCCCCCTTCACACCGGCCCAGGTGAAGGTCCTGCCCGGCGTGCCCGCTGCGCTGCAGGAGTTAAAGGAGCTGGGTTATAAGCTGGTCATCATCTCCAACCAGCCCGGCATCGCCAAGGGCTTCTTCAGTGCAGATACCTTTGAAAAAATTAAGCAGGCCATGCACACCCAGTTGAATGGCCGCGGCAAGCTCATCGACGGTGAATATTATTGCTTCCACCATCCCCAGGCCAAAGTAGCTAAATATCGGAGAGACTGCCAGTGCCGCAAGCCCAAGTCCGGGTCAATTATCCAGGCCGCTGCCGAACTGGACCTTGACCTCCAAAAGTCGTGGATGCTGGGCGATGGCGTCACGGATATACAGGCCGGTGTCGCGGCCTGCTGCCGCACCATACTTATCGGCAAAATGAAATGCGAAATATGCTCCCTGCTGGCCGAAAGCGGCGTCAGTCCTGATGGCGTGGCTGCCGGCCTGCCGGAAGCCGTAGAAATTATAAGGAAGGGGTGACAATTTGCAGATATTCATAGATTCAGCCAACCTCAAAGAGATAGAGAAATGGATGGAGATGGGGGTGGCCGACGGCGTCACCACCAACCCCTCCGTCATGCTCAAGGACGGCGTGCACGACCTGGAGAAGGGGTCCAGGGCCATCGCCAAGCTCATCCACCCGCGTCCGCTCAGTGTGGAGGTCACCACCGACGACCTGGACAGCATGCTCAAGCAGGCGCGGCAACTGGCCGGCTGGGCAGACAATATAGTTATCAAGGTGCCCCAGACCACCTCGCAGGGGCTGCCCTGCTACGGCGTCATGCACAAGCTGGAGGGCGAGGGCGTCAGGGTCAATGCCACCGTGGCGCTCTCCATCGGCCAGGTCTTCATCTCTGCTAAGGCTGGGGCCACCTATATAAGCATCTTTGCCGGCCGTATCACCGACGAGGGCGGCGATGCCTCAGAGGTTATCGGCAACGCCGTTGGCTGGCTGGAGCGCTGGGACTATAAGAGCAAGATCATCGTGGGCAGCATCCGTTCCGTGGGCGACATCATCCAGGCCGCCCTGGCCGGCACGCACATCATTACCATACCACCGCAGTTCGTCAGCAAGATGGTTGACCACCGGAATACACGGGCCACCGTAGTGCAGTTTCTTAACGATGCCGGCAAGGCCAAGGCCGAAATGACTAAAGGTAAAAAATAGACTTGTATCCTCCAGGAGATAATAAACAATACAGCGTGACTGTCCTGGTCTGCACTCTTAATGAGGCAGAGAATCTTCACCACGTCTTACCAAAAAGACCGCAGTGGGTAGATGAGATACTCATTGTAGATGGACATTCCACCGATGATACTGTGAAAGTAACGATGGATTTATGCCCAGGGGCAAAA
>JBFYUA010000220.1:0-9337 GCA_041300305.1 Dehalococcoidia bacterium
CGGGTGTCATCGAAAGATAGTGTTTCCCTGGGGGTGGTCAGCCTGTTGCCGGCGGCGTCCTCAATGACCCACCAGTAAGTTATTTTGGCGCCCGGGGGTAGGCTGCCCTTGCGCATGTCCCAGTACCAGCTTGCCGATACGTCCTTGCCCGGCTGGATATCCGGCCAGGCCTCGGCAAAGGCGGGGGCATAGGTCGACTTGTCCACTTCGTAACGCAGCCTGATGCGGTTTATCTGCGCCGGGCCTTCCGCACGTACGTTGAAGGTCAGCAGGTTGGGGAATTCGTTTTCCGTGCCGGATTTGACCAGCTTTATCCCGCCGCCGGCGGCGTCAGCGTGGGCGGGGGTCAATAAGGCAATCAGTGAAATGATGATAATAAGTATTGTCCTGGTCATTTTTCCTCCCCGACTTTGGAACGCAGGTAAGCGTTAATAAATTCGTCTATCTCGCCGTCGAGCACCGTGCCGGTATTGCTGGTTTCGTGCTCGGTGCGGTGGTCCTTGACCATTTTATAAGGGTGTAGTACGTAGCTGCGTATCTGGTTGCCCCAGCCGGCATCGATGCGTTTGCCCTTGATTTTGGCTTGCTCCGCTTCCCTTTTTTCAATCTCCACTTCCAGCAGCCGGGCATACAGGACCCTGAGGGCGCTTTCCTTGTTCTGATGCTGCGAGCGTTCGCTCTGGCAGCTTACCACCAGGCCCGTGGGGATGTGCGTTATCCTGATGGCGCTGCTGGTCTTTTGCATGTGCTGGCCGCCGGGTCCGCTTGAGCGGAAGGTGTCAACGCGGATATCCTCAGGGCTGATTTGAAGGTCTGTCTTGACCTCGGCCTCGGGCATCACCTCTACCAGCGCGAAAGAGGTGTGCCGGGCATGGTCGGCGTCAAACGGCGAAAGGCGCACTAAACGGTGCACGCCGTGCTCCGATTTCAGGTTTCCGTAGGCGAAGCTGCCCTTAATTTCAATGGTGGCGCTCTTAATGCCGGCCTCGTCCCCGGGTGACACGTCGAGTATATCGGCCTGTAATTTGCGCCGTTCAGCCCAGCGCAGGTACATGCGCATCAGCATCTGCGCCCAATCCTGTGACTCCGTACCTCCCGCCCCGGCGTGGAAGGCCAGGATGGCGTCACGGGCGTCATACGGCCCGGCCAGCATCAACTGGACTTCGATTTCATCGAAGTGTTTGACAAGCTTATCGGTCTCCTGCTGGATTTCGTCCCTGAGGGATTCATCGTTTTCAGCCAGGGCAACCAACACGATATCCTGGACATCCGCAGCCTTTTTAGCTATGTCATGCCATTGTTTTATGGTGTCTTTCAGCCCGCCGATCTGCCGCATGACGGACTGAGCGGCCTGCGGGTCTGACCAAAAGCCGGGGTCGGACGTTTTGGATTCTAAAGCGCCCAGGGACTTCTCTTTGCCCGCGATGTCAAAGATGCTCCATGATTGCTGATATCCTGCGGCGCAATTCTTCTATTCGGTTCTTCTCTTCAATCATCGGCCTTTCCTGTCACGTGATTATAATGGCTGTATCATTCATATTACAAATAACGCTGCCGGATTTACTTGGTTGCGCTTTACAGGTAATATTAATGGTTGCCGGGACCTGTCGCATTTTTAATTTGGCGAGGATAATTAAATGAAATTTAAAACGGTTTTATTCAGCAGCATACTGATAGCAGTACTCCTTTCACCCGCCTGCGGCCCGGACAAGCCGCCGCAGTCCGGCGGCGCGCCTGATAAATCTACTATTACCGAGGGTGTTATGACTACCTCGGTGGATAATGATTCAAAACCCACCAGCCCGGTGAAAACTTCGTTTCCTGCCGATACGGCGGCCATATATTGCTCATTTAAGGTAACGGGGGTATCCCCCGAAGATATGATCAAGGCAAGCTGGTATTATGTGAAGGGTGCGGCGGCGGACAGGGAAAACCAGCTGCTGGAAGGCGGCGAGATGTATACCAGCGGCCAGGCGGACGGCCAGGGTTACTACCTGGCCTTTTATGAGAACATGCCGGCAGGCGGCTGGTACAAGGGAAGCTATAAAGTGGTATTGTCGGTAAATGGCGCTGATAAGCTGTCGGTGCCTTTCAATATAGAATAAACCGCCGTTGAGTTCATGCCCGTCTGCCGCGCCGCCGCAGCTCTGAATAAGTCACAAGGCCGTGCATGGCGCGGGCGCACTGTTCGGGCGTATCGTAAACCGGTATCCCTGATTCGATAAGCTTGATGGATACGGGGTCCTTGGTGACGTCGCCATGCCAGCGCACGCAGGCGATGGGTTTCCCGTATTTTTGCGGCAGTGAGCAGAATTGCTTTACACCCTCATCAACCAGCTGCTGTATCTGCTTTAAAAGCTCAGGGTTGCCTAATTTATCCAATTTTGTGCTCCATACCAGGGGGTTGACCGGTACGTTGCTGATTACGCCGTCGATATAATCCAGCTTCAACAGGGTCTCTACCACGTTGGCTTCGTCGACGGCGGTGCGGTAGCTGCCGGCAAAATCAACCGGGTTGTTGGGAAGCGGGGCATGCGCCGGCAGCATGGCAGCCAGGAGGGTCGAGGCCGTCTTATCCAGCCGGGGTATCTCAAGTCCGAGACGCTGGCAGGCGTCGATGACTGCCACGGCCTGGCCGCCCGTGCCCATCACAGCTATGCGGCGGCCTGGTGGCAGCGGCTGTGCGAGCAGGGCCACGGCAACCTCAAATATTTGGAATGATTCCTCGGTGCGGACCAGCCCCAGTTGCCGGCAGACGTTCTGGAATACTACTTCAGAGCCGGCAATGGAAGCTGTGTGGGACATGGTGGCGCGGGCCCCGGCCGCTGAGCTTCCGCCCTTGTAGACAATGATGGGCTTCTTTTTCAGGGTTTCCCGGCATACATCGAAAAAGCGCCTGCCGTCTTTGACCCCTTCCAGATACAGGATTATAGCCTTGGTACCGTCGTCATGCGCAAGGTATTCAATGTAGTCGGCCGTGGTCAGATCGGCCTGGTTCCCGATGCTGATAAACATGCGCAGGCCGTATCCCTTCAGGTTGGCAAGTTCAGACATGTAACTGCCAAAGGTGCCGCTCTGGGAGATAAAGGCTATTTCTCCTGCTTTGGGCGCTGATTCAAAAGCGTTATTCAGGGAACCAATGGCGCTCCAGATTCCCATGCAGTTAGGCCCGACGAACCTGATGCCCCCGGCTCTGGCGATTTTCACGACCTCCTCCTGAAGCCTGTCTCCGGCAGCGCCTGTTTCCGCGAAGCCGGCCGAGATGAGCACGGCCCCTTTCGCGCCCTTTTGAACGCATTCCTGCATGACCTGCGGCACCTGGGAGGCCGGCGTGGTGATAACAACCAGGTCGACGGGTCCCGGGATGTCCCTTACTGAGCGGTAGGAGGGCAACCCCAGTATGGCCGTGCCCTGAGGGTTGACCGGGTAGATGGCGTTCTTATACCCGGTGCGCAGCGGCCTGTCTACCATCATGTGCCCCCATTTGGTGATGTTGTCGGAAGCGCCTATTATGGCCATCGAGGCGGGTTTAAATATGTAGTCCAATTGCTTTACGATAGATGACAACTGAGCCCTCCCGGATAAAAATATTAGAAATTATATTACTTTTTGCCAGGCTACGCTTATCCGGTTAAACCGGGCTTAAGCCACGTGCATGCTGACCCCGCGATAGATGATTTTGTTGACAGGTACGAATGCTTCGTGCATAATAACCAATAAAAAACGGAGGGCCTACGGTAGGCTAACATAATGGTAAAAATCAGGTTAAAGAGAATGGGCGCAAAACACAGGCCGATGTACAGGATCGTGGTAGCTGACAGTCAAGCACCGCGCGGAGGCGCCTATCTTGAAGTCATCGGGAATTTTAATCCGCTGACCGATCCCGAGACTGTAAACATCGATGAAGCGAAAGCCCTGGAATGGTTGGAGAAAGGCGCGCAGCCTACGGAGACCGCCTACAGGCTGTTGGCCAAGATGGGAGTGATGGAGAAGTTTAAAGAAAGCCATCCCGCCCGCAAATTCAAGCAGGCAGTACAGAAGACTACTCAAAAGAAGAAGAAGAAGTCCAAATCTACTACCGAGGTGAAGCCATAATGAAGGAGATAGTAGAATACATTGCCAGGGCCATTGTGAACGCTCCCGACGAGGTCAAGGTAACCGAGGAGACCGACGCCGGTGGGGTGGTCATCAAGCTTGAGGTCAACGCGGAGGACAAGGGCCGGGTGATCGGCAAGCAGGGCAGGGTGGCCGAGGCCATGAGGACGCTGCTGCGCGTGGTGGCCACCAAAGCGGGCAACCGCGTCAGGCTCGAAATCATCTGATAAAAAAACGGAAATAAAAAAGGCCGGTATCAGCTCAATGCTGATACCGGCCTTTCGCTTATTTACCGCAGTTAAACTCTATTCTGGCCACCCGGCCTGTAGCCGGGGCTCCTGCGGCGCTTTTCAGCGACACGCAACCGCGCCAGTGACCGTCTCAGGGCTGCCTCGGCCCTGGACTGATCCAGTTCAGGCGCCTGTGCGAGGTTCTTGAGCCTTTCCTCGGCCCTGCGCTTGGCTTCAGCGGCGCGCTCCAGGTCGATCTCGTCGCTGCGCTCACAGGCATCGGCCAGGACAATGACCTTTTCCGGCCTGACCTCAATAAATCCCCCGGATATCACCATGTACATCTCTTCCCCGTCCTTGCGGATAACGAGTTCGCCGGGGGCCAGCATGGTTATAAGTGGAGCATGTTTGGGGAGTATGGTCATCTGCCCATCAATGCCCTCGGCAATGATGGTAGTCACGTCTTCCGAGAAGATCTGGCGTTCTGCAGTGACAATCTCTAACTTAACAGTCGGCATAATTACCCCCCAGCTTTCTGTGCTTTCTCGGCGGCCTCTTCGATGGTCCCAACCATCAGGAATGAAGATTCAGCCAGGTGGTCCCATTTGCCCTCGAGTATCTCATTGAAGCCGCGCACCGTGTCCTTGATGGAAACATATTTGCCGGGTATGCCGGTGAAAGGTTCAGCTACAAACATAGGCTGTGACAGGAACCTCTGGATGCGGCGCGCCCGGTTGACGGTGACTTTATCTTCTTCGCTGAGCTCTTCCATGCCCAGGATGGCGATGACGTCCTGCAGGTCCTTGTAGCGCTGCAGCACTTTCTGCACGCCGCGCGCAGCCCGGTAATGGTCTTCGCCGACCACGTTGGGATCCAGGATGCGGGAGGTCGATGACAGCGGGTCAACCGCCGGGTAGATGCCGAGTGCGGCAATGGACCTTTCCAGCGAGACTACGCCGTCAAGGTGTCCGAAGGTCGTGACGATGCCCGGGTCGGTGTAGTCATCGGCAGGCACATAAATGGCCTGGAATGAGGTGATGGAACCTTTTTTAGTGGAGGTAATGCGGTCTTCCATCTCGGCTACGTCGGTGGCCAGCGTGGGCTGGTAGCCCACCGCCGAGGGCATGCGTCCTAAGAGCGCCGACACTTCCATATTGGCCAGGATGTGCCTGTAAATATTATCTACGAAAAGGAGCACGTCCAGCCCCTCGCTGTCGCGGAAATACTCAGCGAAGGTGACACCGGTGAGCGCGACGCGGGCGCGCACGCCGGGCGGCTCGTTCATCTGGCCGAAGACCATGATGGTCTTTTCGATTACGCCGGACTCTTTCATCTCCCGCCAGAGGTCGTTGCCTTCCCTTGACCTTTCGCCGACCCCGGCGAATACAGAGTAGCCGCCATGCGCGGTGGCGATGTTATGGATGAGCTCCTGGATGATGACTGTCTTGCCCACGCCGGCGCCGCCGTATGCCCCGATCTTGCCGCCCCTGGTAAAGGGTGTGATCAGGTCGATGACCTTAATGCCGGTTTCCAGCATCTGAATGGTGGTCTCCTGCTCTTCCAGCCTGGGCGGGTCACGGTGGATGGGCAACCTGTCCTTGGATTTGACCTCGCCTAAATTGTCCAGCGGGTCGCCGAATACGTTGAAAAGCCTTCCCAGTGCAACTTTGCCGACCGGTACCGATATCGGCGCGCCTGTATCGACAGCCACGGCGCCTCGTTCAAGTCCCTCGGTAGGGCACATGGCCAGGCAACGCACCCAGTTATTGCCGATGTGCGCAACCGTTTCCAGTACGATTTTCTCGCCGTCCTGCATAATTTCCAGGGCGTTATAAATCGCAGGCAGTTCTTCCTGGGGGAATTCGACATCGACTACTGTGCCGATAATCTGTATTACTTTACCTTTTGCCAAAGTGCACCTCCTATTTGAGACCTTCAACGCCTGCGACGATATCAAGCAGTTCCTTGGTGATCATTTCCTGGCGGGCCTTGTTAAGCGTCAGCGTGAGCTCCGCAATGACCTCGTGAGCATTATCGGTAGCATTGCGCATGGCCATCATGCGCGCCGATTGTTCGCTGGCAATAGCTTCAAGTATGGAATGATACACCTGCATTTCGACAAACCTTGGCAAAAGCTCGCCGAGGACATGCATGGCGCTGGGCTCGAAAATATATTCGGGGCTTACGTTTTTGGGCAGCTCCGCCGGCTCCACCGGCAAAAGCAGCTCGAGTGTTGGTTTCTGGCTCATTAAATTGACGAATTTGGAGCAGGCTATATAAACCCGGTCGTAGACACCACCGATGTAATCATCGATCACTATCTGCGATATGGCCATCGTGTCGGTCATCTTTGGCCGGTCACTAATTTTGGTGAATTCGGCGCGTATGTCCCGCATGGCCCTGCGCATAAAATCGCGGCCCTTGGTGCCGACCGTGATAGCGGTTACCGGTACCTTCTGCTCCAGTATGAAATTGCCGACCAGCCTGTTGAGATTGGTGTTTAATCCGCCGCACAGTCCCCTGTCCGAAGTAATCAGGACAATCCCAATCTTCTCTATCGGGCGCTCCTTAAGCAAGGGATGGGTCGCGCCACCGGCAGCAGACTGGGCAGACAGGTCTGAGATGACCTGCATGATCTTATCGCTGTACGGCCGGCCTGCTATGGCCATATCCTGCGCCCTTTTCATTTTGGCAGTGGCGATCATCTCCATGGCACGGGTTATCTTGGCCGTGCTCTGGACACTGCGTATCCGCCGTCTAAGTATTTTTGGACTTACCATTTAATCGCCTCAGTAAGCAGCGCCCTGCTTGAATTCCGCTATGGCCTTTTTGAGCTCTGCTTCGGTCTCGGGTTTGAGTTGCTTTTCATCGGCTATCTTTTTACCGATCTCAGGGTGGCTGTTCAGCATGAATTTGTAGAACGCGTTTTCGAAAGCCGACACTTTATCAACAGGCACATCGTCGATGAACCCGTTGGTTACGGCGAACAATATCATGACCTCGTTTTCCAAGGACAATGGCGCGTACTGGGGTTGTTTGAGTATCTCGGTCATGCGTTTGCCGCGCTCGAGCTGCGCCAGCGTGGCCTTATCCAGGTCGGACGCGCCGAACTGGGCGAATGTGGCAAGCTCGGCATACTGGGCCATATCAAGCCTCAATTTTCCCGCAACCTGGCGCATGGCCTTGGTCTGCGCGTTGCCGCCCACGCGGGAAACCGAAAGACCGACGTTTAACGACGGGCGGATGCCCGCATTGAACATGTCCGTTTCCAGCAGGATCTGGCCGTCTGTAATGGAGATGACGTTGGTCGGGATGTAAGCCGACATGTCGCCGGCCTGGATCTCGATGATGGGAAGGGCCGTGAGCGACCCGCCGCCCAACTCGGCTGACAGCTTGGCAGCGCGCTCAAGCAGCCTGCTGTGCAGGTAAAAAACATCGCCGGGATAAGCTTCGCGTCCGGGGGGTCGGCGAAGGATGAGGGAAACCTGCCGGTAGGCCCAGGCGTGCTTGGACAGGTCATCATATATTATCAGGGCGTCTTTGCCCTGTGCCATGAATTCTTCACCGATAGCGCAGCCTGCGTAGGCTGACAGGTATTGCATGGATGCGGGGTCCGACGAGGTGGCCACCACGACCACTGTGTGTTCCATGGCGCCGTATTTCCTCAGGGTTTCAACCACGTTGGCAACCTTGGCGGTTTTCTGGCCGATGGCAACGTAGATGCAGATAAGGTCCTTGCCCTTCTGGGCGATGATGGTATCGATTGCCACCGCCGATTTGCCGATGGAGCGGTCGCCGATGATAAGTTCGCGTTGTCCGCGGCCGATGGGCACCAGAGCGTCCACGCACTTAATGCCGGTGTGCACCGAGACATTTACCGGCTGCCTGTCGACGACGTTGGGGGCGATACGTTCAATGGCCCTGGTCTTGGTGGTCTTTATCGGCCCAAGCCCGTCCAGCGGCTGTCCCAGCGTGTTTACCACGCGGCCGATAAGCTCGTTGCCGACCGGCACTTCAACTACACGGCCGGTACAGTGGACCTCGTCGCCCTCTTTAATATGGCTGTACTCGCCCAGGATGACAGCGGCTACGTTATCCTCTTCCAGGTTCAGGGCCAGCCCCATGATGCCGTTGGGGAAGGCGAGCAACTCATTGTTTTTCGCTTTGCGCAAGCCCTGCATGCGGGCAACGCCGTCGCCCACCGCAACCACGGTTCCAACGTCTACCATGGTAGCAGTAGCACCGAAATGCTCAATTTGGTCTTTAATTACCGAGACAATATCTTTTTCCTGGGATTTCAATCTGCTCACCCCCTTAAAGGTTGTTTATTTCGTGGCTTCTGCCAGGTTTCTCCTCAGCAGGTCCAGCCGGTTGCGGACGCTGCCGTCGATCAATGTGTCCTCAATGCGGGCCACCATGCCCCCGAGTATCAACGGGTTAACCTGGAGTTTCACACTTACTTTCTTTCCGGTTATCTTTTCCAGCTGGCCGGATATTTTATGTTTCTCTGAATCGTCAACGGGAACAGCCGTGGTGACAACGGCATGCTTGATGCCGCGCTCCTCATCCAGCAGGCTGTCATATTCATCAGCTATCTGTTCCGCGTTCTTTATCCTGCCCTTCAGAATCAGCAGGTAGCACAGGTTGAGAACAAGCTGGTTGGAAGTATTCAGCTTCTGCTTGACCAGGTCCGCTTTCAAGTTGAATGATATTTTCGGATGATCGATGAGGTCCACGGTCTCACGGTCCTTCATCAGGTCCGCGAGTTTGCGGAGCTCTTTTTTCCATTCATCCAGGTTGTTCTTGGCCTGCGCGATCTGAAAAATCGCTTGAGCGTAACGCCTGGCAGAAATTGTCGATATCATTTGTCTATCCTGCCTAATTATGTTTAAACGTGTTGCTTTGTTCCAGGACGTCGTCGATCAATTTGCGGTGTTTGGGAGCGTCCAATGATGCCTTGATGACCTTTTCAGCGGCAAGGATAGTGAGATTGGAGAACTCGGCCCGCAACT
>JBFYUA010000233.1:0-7502 GCA_041300305.1 Dehalococcoidia bacterium
CGGGAACTGTCCACAATGGCCCACCAAGTAAGGTAATAATATCGCCTAACTTCAACTACGGTTTATCTGCCAGGGTCCGAATTAGCCTATTTTTTCACTCGCGATATTAGTGATGTTACCACCAAAACCAGCATGATTCGCCCCATTGGTATCCCACAGGACATAGATATGCTTGAGCTAAATTAAGTCTAAATGCTCCTTGATAGCCAGACGCACTTCATGCCTAATGTGTTCGTCATGAAGATAGCCAAGCAATCTGCCCAGTCGTTGCTTTGAGATCGTTCTTATCTGATGAGCCATCACAATAGACTCGGAAGGCTGCCCTGCTTTTCCTGCTAGTAAAAGAGTTTCAGAAGGATATAATCGGCGCTGAGTTGATGTCAAAGGCAGAACTGTGACATTGGGCATGGCCTGGTTAAATTCTTCGTTACTCACTATGAGTACCGGACGCGTACCTTTTTGTTCGGCTCCAGCTATCGGGTCAAGATTAGCCTCATAAACTGCCCACTGCAAATCCGGCATCATCCAATCCTTTGAGCAGTTTCAGTATCTGCAATTTGGAAAGCGTCCCCAATATCCTCAATATCCTTAATCAATAAGGCATCCTTCGCCCCCTCATGCCACAGTCTTTGTCGTTTCTGTCTCTGCAATTCCTTCAACTCCTTGAGCAATGCCCGCTCAACCAGAGCATTCTTGCTGGGAACTATCCCTTGAG
Organism: Dehalococcoidia bacterium; assembly: GCA_041300305.1. GTDB lineage: Bacteria > Chloroflexota > Dehalococcoidia > GIF9 > UBA5629 > CAIMUM01. The sequence goes on from JBFYUA010000233.1 coordinate 716, forward strand.
CCATTATCTCGTCTAAGGCTGCAAGTACATCAATATGCAGATTAAAAGTTGCTTTCTTAGTCTTTCCGCGCATATATCTAACCTCCTCTTCTATATCCTACCATGAGCTTCCATTATTAGCAAGGAATATTAGGAAGTAGAATTGCCTTGGAACCCCGGACGTAATACTGGCTTAATAACGCAGATGGTTACCCTGCGTAATCAGAGTGGGAGATAAGCAACCGGTGTAAGGTAATTTAGATCAAGATAATACTGCAACCCCGGGATAAGCTGGCTTCGCAAATAAGAGCAGGGGCTCTATCCGGAACGGCCTTGCCCGTGCTGGGAATGAAACAAACAAGCGATCAGGATAAGACTTGCTCCAAATAAAGATATGATCCACCCCCAACGCAGCGACAGGATAAGGCTAATGATGTTTAGTGGGGCATAGGATTGTTGGATATTCCCGACTATGCCGGGAAGGAAGACAAGAAAAGTGCCTAAGCCTGCAAACACAAGAAAGCCGCCGGATCCCATAAAAAAGCGTGAGGATGTCAGGCCGGCAATAAAAGCCAGCGCTGAGCCGATGATCAAAAGAAGATAAACGATCATTACCTGACCTGCCTCAGTGTTTACGACGGTTGTTCCGCTTTCAGCAAAACTCGTATTTAGAATTGAATCCATCGGCAGGATATCAGTGATGATGTGCTGTGAATTGACCAGGGTTTCGAAATGGAATAGGCCAAACGAGTTGAACCAGAAACCCAATCCAACAGAAACCAGGATGAGCAAACTTCCAACCGCAGCGACGATTCGACTCCATGGATTGATAACGGTGGCATTATTCGCTTGTCGCTCCGGAAATCTGCGGAGCCAGTATTCATAAAATATAAGCAGTGAAGCTATAACCAGAAGCAATCCCGGCAAATACCAGAGCCGTCCTACGGTGGTGAAACAGATCACAGCTGGCAGGAAAACGCCCAGGAAGATCGCGACCTTTTGATCGTTGCTGGGCAACTTAAGCTTGTAAGCTGATATTGTTGCACCCAGTGCCATCCCGCTTAACAGCATAGTTACCAGTCCAAGCACAACGGGCTGTGCTTTGTTTCCAATCCAGGGAAGAATTTGTGACCCGATGACCGACTCGGTTAAACCCGCCAATAATCCCAACACGCTGCCTGATAAACCAAGTTTAATGGCATATTTTTGCATAATAGTAAACGATACCCCGTATTTAGCAGTACCAGCGCTTAGTATCCGGCCTCAATATAAGCATCCTCTACCGGCGTTCTGTGATCCAATCAGCGGTGCGGTCTGACTTCGTTGTAATCCGTACGCCGGTCTTCGATAGTCTCCATAGCACGTCTAAGATCGATTAATCAAATTGAACCGACCGTAGGCTTCTTCCCAGGCAGCCGCGTCGCCGGGCAGGTAAGTTACAGTATCAAATGACCGCCTGACAATCTCCTTAGCCTCTGAGGCAGACTTCACTTCGCCCAGCGTCATCAACTGCGTCATGAAGTTCCCCAGCGCCGTAGCCTCGGCAGGCCCGGATATTACCGGCACACCGGTGGCCCGGGCGGTGAAGCGGTTGAGCAGCGTATTGCGCGAACCGCCGCCGACAATATGAATGCGGCCCAATTTCCGTCCCAGCACCACCTGCAACCTCTCGAAGGTATAGCGGTACTTGAGCGCCAGCGACTCCAAAATGCAGCGTACCATGGCGCCCCGGCCATCCGGCGGCTCCTGCCCGGTACGCACGCAGTATTCAATTATGCGTGAGGGGAAATCACCCGGCGTGAGGAACAGGCGATCGTCCACATCAATGCAAGCGCCAAAGGGTCGGGCCTGTTCCGCCAGGTAAATAAGCTGATCGGGACCACATAGCTGACCGCTCTCTCCCCAGGAGCGCATGCATTCCTGCAGTATCCAGAGGGCCTGGATATTCTTCCAGAACAGCCACTTGCCGCCCACCCCGCCATAGCAGGAGAAGTTGTGCTCCAGTCCGGAGTTACTGATAAGCGGTTCCTTTACCTCCGCTCCCAGCAGCGACCAGGTGCCCGAGCTGAGGAAAGCGTAATCGTCATCCTGCGCCGGCACCACGCTGACCGCCGAAGCGGTGTCGTGCGTCCCTACGGCGATGACCGGCACAGCATTCAGGCTTAGCTCATTGAGCAGCCGCTCTTCCAGCAGACCCAGCCGTGTGGCAGGGTAGACTACCTGCGGCATGATTCCGGCCGGAATCCCGAAGGCTTCCAGGATCAGCAGGCGCCAATCTTTCTTATAAGGGTCGAAAAACTGAGTGGTGGTGGCATTGGTGAATTCGCAGCATTTCACGCCGCACAGCCGGTAGTTGAACAGGTCAGCCATCATCAGGAAGGTGGCGGCGGACTTGAGCAGCGGGGAACCGGCCAGCGCCATGGAATAAAGCTGGAAAAGCGTATTATGCTGCATGAACTGCACGCCGGTACGGCGGTAGATCTCGTCGCGGGACATGACCTCAAAGGCCTTCTGCATCACGCCATCTGTGCGCGGGTCGCGGTAAGAATGGGGGTTTTCCAGCAGATTGCCGTCCCGGCCCAGCAGGCAATAATCGTTGCCCCAGGCGTCCAATCCTATTGAATCCAGCCCAACCGTTCGGCCGGCCATACCCAGCCCCCTCTTGACCTCTTCGAACAGGCGCGCTACATCCCAGTAAAGACTGGTTTTTACCTGCAGCGGACCGTTGGGGAAACGGTATACCGCCTGCAAAGCAACCCTGGCGCCGTCGTAGCTGCCCAGCATAACCTTGCCTCCCGACGCGCCCAGGTCTACGGCAGCGCAGTTTAGAGTCCTGGTCATATTATTAACTGAATATGGCTTCGCGCACGATGCGCATGGTTTTGGCCGGGTTGCCCCCGGCCATCATCTGCTCAATCGTTTTGCCGCCGATGCGTTCCAGCGCGCGGCGCATGGCCTTGATCCACTCAATGGACTCCCTGATAGCCTCCACGGCATCCATGCGCGCCGGCCAGATATCCAGCGTGTAGTAGCCGTCGTAGCCGATCCTGTCCACCCAGTACAGCCATTCCAGCGTATCAAGGAAGTGCACTGAGCCGACGTTGAGGTCCCAGTCCCAGTCGGGACGGGTATCATTGATGTGCAAAAGAAATAGCCTGTCGCCGAACAGCCTGGTCAGCGCGAAGGACTCCGCGGCGTTCTCATAGGCCAGTATGGCATGGCCGATATCCAGGATGACGCCCACGTTGGGACGGTGTACGGCCTTACAGAGCAGCAGCGACTTACCGATCGTGGAGATGAAATTGTGCACCCGTGGTTCCTTGAATTTATATTCGAGCCCTAATTTTACCGCCGGGTCATAATCCGCCGCCTCCTTCAATACTTCTATCATGCTCTCCCAGGACTTCAGGTAATCCACTTCGAAGGGGTAATCGAAGCCGTCCTGCCCTGCCCAGATATTAACCAGGTTGCCGCCAATTTTCTTTGTAATTTCGATGACGTCGCGGATCTCCGCTTTGGCCTGCTCCACCACTTCCGAGCGCCCGGAGCTTATTGAGCCCCTGATGTACTCCTGCCGGCCGAAGAGGTTGGGCAGCACGTCGCAGCACTTCATCTTGTATTTGTCCAGGTATTCTTTGACCTGGTTGACGTTGCCCTTACTGATGTCCCTGTCGTATACAAATTCGAGTCCCTCTATTCCGGCCTCAGCGGCCAGGGCGAAGATCTCCTCCGCTGACCTGTCCTGCTTGTAGCCGGACATAAAGCGGTCTCCGGGGTTGCCCAGCGCCGAGAGCGCTACGGCGAACCTGATATCTTCTTTCATGCGTGCCTCCTCAAGTCCGCGCCCGTTCTATCTCGGCCCTTTGCCTGAGCTGGTTACGCAGGTCCTGCAGGTCCCTGGGCACCAGGTAAGCCGCGATGCAGATAAAGATGAAGCAGGCGGTCCAGGCGGAAATGCAGATGATCAGTATGGCGTTCTGCAGCGATGAGCTGTCGGCTATAATGCCGGCGATCAGCGGGGCCACCGAGGAGCCGACCTGCTCGAAGAAGTTCTGCAGCGCGTTGGCGGTGCTGCGGACCTCTGGCAGGGTCATATCGTAAATCGTAGTCACCACATTGGGCGAGGCGAACGGCATGAAGATGCAGGTGAAGGCCAGCAGGAAGCCATAAAGGAACATCTCGTTATTGGGCAACATGGTGGCGAATACCAGCAGCACCATGGCGATGAGTATGCCGGCCGCGCTGACCAGCAGGCGCCCCCGCTGGTTGCGCTTGAAGAAATAGTCCCCCAGTATGCCGCCTATAGGGTAACCCGCTGCCAGCATCAGCACGGCCACGACCATCGTGATGAGCACCGTGGTGGAATCATAGCCGCGCTCGGTCTCAAGATAGCGGAAGAACCAGAAGGTCAGCACCTGCCAGGGGAAGACCCCGGTGAAGCAGTTGAGGAAGAGGAAGAGCAGGGATTTTTTCTTGAAGAGGCCGAACGCCGTCGGCCAGTTGAAGCGGTAATTCCCTTTCTGCTCGATGCCCTGCAATTCGGGCTCGGTGCTGCCGCGCTGCGGCTCTTTGACACCGAAGAAGATAATCACGGCCATCACGAACCCCATGGCGCCGGTGACGTAGAACACACCACGCCAGCCGATCATGCTGCCCAGGACCAGCGCCAGCACCATGCCGACGAGGTAGCCCAGCGGCTGCGCGATCTGCAGCAGCCCCATGATCTTGCCGCGCTCTTTTGGTTCAAAGTAATCATTGGTTATGTTATAGAGACCCGGGTAGCTGGAGTCGGCGATGCCGGTGGATGAGCGGGTCACTATGAAGAGCGGGAAGGTGCGCGCCGCGGCGCTCAGCCAGGTAGTAGCGCCCCAGATGAGGGCTGCCAGGGCCAGCAGTTTGGTGCGGGCGAAGCGGTCATACAGGTAGCCCCATACCGGGTACAGGATAGCCGCTACGATCAATGCGCCTGAGAAGACCAGCCCCATCTGGGCCTGGTTGATTTTGAACTCGTCCATGATGGGCGTGGTCAGCGGGCCGATCACCAGCCGCTCGGCCTGCTGGAAGAGCATAAAGGCGAAGAAGGTGCCGAATACGAACCAGGGATATTTCGATTTAGTCACTTTAGCCGTCCTCCTATTCCCACTTGATTACTATCTCCGCGCTGCCACGGAAATCCAGCGGCAGCCTGTAAAGGCTAATTTCTTTTTCAAAGTTGATGGGGATGGCGCCGCAGGCGGCCAAGTTGATCTTGCCCGGCAGGCCCAGCCAGAGCGAACCCTCAACCCGGCGGCCCATGTCAATGGTGTTTACCTTCAGAGTATTGCCCGTCACCTGCCAGGACTCCAGTTCGCAGCCCTGGGTGATATGCAGTGTGTCGCCCACCAGCAGCGGCTTTTCTTCAACTTTACAAACCCGCAGCAGGCGGCAGCCATGAGAGGGGATTTCGCCCAGGCGGATTTCCCCGGCCTCCGCAATAAGGTGGGTCTTCTGCCAGAAATCGAAGATATGCAGTCGCTCCCCCGCTTTATAACCGAGTTTCAATAAATCGAGATTGCGCGCGGCCGGCTTATCGCTCCAGTTGAAGACTGCCACGTCATTCCAGCACATGCCGTTCTTTTCAAGGGGCAGTACGTACAGTTCGGCCATCTCCCGCTCCAGCAGGTCGAGGGGGCGCCCGCCGGCGCCCAGCAGTGGTGTCAGCAGGGCCACCCACTTCTGCCTTGCAAGCGGCAGGCGCGTGAGGTCATCGCTGCTTATCATCAGCCCGTTGCTCAGGCCAACCAGGCTGAGGTTGCTCCTGACCTCCTCATCGTTCAGCGTGGTATCGTAGTTGCGCACCATCAGGCAATCGGGGTCGTTCCACCACCAGCGGCGGTGCAGCGCGCTCAGGTTGAGTGTATGGCGGATGTTGTTGCGCAGCGACCCGATGGATTTCTCGTTCCTGATAATGGGCGTCGCCCATTTGGTGGTCCAAAGGTAGGGTGTCCAGTTGGGGGCGGTGTCGGGACCGATACGCATGGCATCCACAATGCCAACCGCCGGACCGAAGGGGCACCCGCAGCCCAGCAGGAAGGTATCCTCCCCGATGCCCGCCCGGATGGCTTCCATACCCTTGCGGAAGGCCTGGGCCCTGGTCATCTTGGGGTCCTTCCGTACACCCGGCAGGGCGCCGGCGTAAACGAAATCGGTCTTGACGAAATTGTAGCCCCAATCGCGGGCGATAGTATCCAGCAACGTACGGACGTGCTCAAGCACGACCGGCTGGGTCAGGTCGAGGGCATGCCCGTAAAAGTCGTAGAAATAGCCGCTGACGATGGGCCTGCCCTTCCTGTCTTTGACCAGCCAGTCGGGGTGCTGCGTGGCTGTTTTGGAACGCGGGTCGACCACAAAAGGCGCGAGCCACAATCCGGAGGTATAGCCTTTGCCCGTGATGTTTTTGGAGAGGTGCTCCAATCCCAGCGGGAATTTGGCGTTGCAGGTGAGCCAGTCGCCCCAGGCTGACTGGTAACCATCGTCCAACTGCACTATCTTGAACGGGATGGTCTCCCTGATATTGTCGATGGCATTTAGGTTATCGATGAAGAGGTCCGCCGTGATGGACTGGAAGAAATGGTACCAGTGCGTCCACTGCGCCGGCGGCGCCTGCGCGGGCACGCGCGCTTTCATCTGCCGGGCTACGGCTTCCACATAGTCCGCCGCAGGGTCGGCGGCGGGCAGGTCGATAAACTGCAGGTAGCCCCACTCGGAGGACAGTTTCTCGCCGGGCTCCAGCAGCACGCCGTCGGCCTGTGACGTAAGCGTCAACCCG
>JBFYUA010000268.1:0-4782 GCA_041300305.1 Dehalococcoidia bacterium
AGTGTGCAGGGGGGCCACCAGATTATTAAAGTGGACGGCGGCACGGTGATGGACTTCCACGATAGCCAGTTCAGTTCGGGTACCGTGGGATTGCGCTCATGGGGAAACAACTCGAAGGCCAAATCGATGGTCAACTTCACCGAATTTAAAGTCATCCAGCAATAGTGGCCGGAAAAAGTTATCTAAATGCATGTCTCCCAACCTGTTGTCAAAAGCTTATTACTATGGTAACCTGTTACAAATATATTAAGAGGCAGTTAAGGAGGTTGTATCATGACGGACATATATGGACAGAAACCCTGGCTCAAGTTGTACGACAAGCATGTCCCCGCAAACCTGCAATACCCGGAGAAACCGTTCTGGGAGGTAGTCGGCCCCGCCTTTAGGGAATACCCTGATAAGGTGGGCCTGTACTACATGGGGACACCTTTCACCTTCAAGCAACTGGATATTATGTCGACCAGGTTTGCCCATCTCTTGAAGAAGGTTGGACTTAAGAAAGGCGACATCGTGGGCGTTAACCTTCCTAACCTTCCGGCTTACTACATATCCTTGATGGGCATACAAAAGATCGGCTGTGTTCTCTCGGGTGTCAGCCCGCTTTTGACAGCGGAAGAGCTCAACCACCAGCTCAAGGATTCCGGCGCCAAAGTACTGGTATCACTTGACGCGCTCTACCCCCGTATTGAGAAGGCGGTTGGTGGTACGGCGCTTAAGGCCATTGTATTTACGGGTATCGCCGATTACCTGTCACCGGTCCTGGCAACTATGGGTAAACTGCTGAAAAAGATACCTACGGGCAAGGTCCTTCCGCTCCCCGGTATTGAAATATACCAATTCAAGCAGGTCATGAAGACTATGCCCGCGGACCCGGTCTCAGAAAAGGTCGGAATGGACGATACCTGCGTTATGCAGTATACGGGCGGTACAACCGGCCTGCCCAAGGGCGCTGAACTGACACACCGCAACATCGTTGCCCAAGTGATACAGATTACGACCTGGCTGGATTTCAAAAGGGGCGTAGGGGTCGGCCTGACAGCTTTCCCGCTCTTTCATATCGCGGGACTGCTGGTTAGCATGGCGCTGCTTAACAGCGGCATCACACAGGTAGCAATACCTAACCCGCGCGACCAGCAATTCATCATCAAGGCCATGAAGAAATACAGGCCGATTATGATCGGCAATGTGCCGACAGTGTTCCTGGAGTTGATGAAGCAACCAGCCTTCAAAGCCTATGATTTCAGTGATGTCGAATTATTTGCCAGCGGCGCTGCGCCGTTCCCCCCGGAATATATCAAGGAATTCGGTAAGATAGTAGGTGATAACAAGCTGGTGGAAGTATACGGCCTGACGGAGACCAGCCCGATCATAACAGCCAATCCCCGCTACGGCAAGAAGATAGCGGGCGCGGTGGGCATACCCTTTCCCGATACCATTATAAAGGTCGTCGATCCGTCTACCGGTGAACCCATGCCCTTCAATGAGCCCGGTGAAGTCGCTGTAAAGGGACCCCAGGTATTCACCAAGGGATACTTCAGGAAACCGGACGAGACGGCCAATGTGCTGCGGGATGGCTGGTTCCACACGGGCGATGTCGGCAAAATGGATGAGGACGGGTTCCTGACTTTAGTTGACAGGCTCAAGGACATGGTCAATGTCTCGGGGATGAAAGTGTTTACACGTGAACTTGATGACGTTATCTGCGAACATCCGGACGTGGATATGGGGGCAACCGTGGGGATACCGGACCCTGACAGGCCCGGTTCGGAGATCGTGGTGTCGGCCATCGTCTTGAAGGCAGGCGTTGAAAAGAGCGACGCCCAGAAAACAAAGATCACTGAGTACCTGCGCAGCAGGGTTGCCCCTTACAAGGTGCCCAGGCGCATCGAGTTTTATGACCAGCTGCCTACCAGCGCTGTGGGTAAGATACTTAAACGCGAACTCAGGACACTGCTGGCCGGGCCAAAATAAATAATCCCAGGTGAAAAATAAGAGGAGGCTGAAAAATGGTAGATATATATGAACAAAAACCCTGGCTCAAGTTCTACGACAAGCACGTCCCGGCAAACCTGCAATACCCGGATAAAACTTTCTGGGAGGCTTTAGAGCCGGCCTTCAAGGCATTCCCCAACCGTGTTGGACTGTACTACATGGGCACCCCGTTTACGTACAAGCAGATTGACGAAATGTCCAACCGTTTCGCCAACCTGCTCAAGAAGATCGGGGTAAAGAAGGGCGAGACCGTCGGTATAAACCTTCCCAATCTCCCGGCTTATTACATCGGCCTGGTTGGCATACAGAAGGCAGGCTGCGTGGTTACCGGCGTAAGCCCGCTGCTGACAGCGGAAGAACTCAACCACCAGCTCAAGGATTCCGGCGCCAGAGTACTGGTGACCCTCGACGCGCTTTACCCGCGGGTCATCAAGGGCATCGACGGCACACAGCTCAAGGCCATCGTGTTTACCGGCATCGCCGATTACCTTTCCCCGGTGCTGGCCACGATGGGGAAACTGCTGAAAAAGATACCCACGGGCAAGGTGCTGCCCATCCCCGGTATTGAAATATACCATTTCAAACAGGTTATGAAGGATATGCCAGCGGACCCGGTGGCGGAGAAAGTCAGTATGGATGATACCTGCGTAATGCAATATACGGGTGGGACAACCGGCCTGCCCAAGGGCGCAGAGCTTACACACCGCAACATCGTGTGGCAGATGACGCAAATCCAGACCTGGCTGGATACTAAGATGGGCGAGACGGTCGGCATGACCTGCTTCCCGCTCTTCCATATAGCCGGCCTGATAATATGCATGACGATGTTTTCCAAGGCCATTACCCAGGTCGCTGTGCCCAACCCGCGCGACCAGAAATTTATCATCAAGGCCATGAAGAAGCACAGGCCGAATATCATCGGCAACGTGCCCACGATCTTCCTGGAACTTATGAAGCAACCGGACTTCAAAGCTTACGATTTCAGCGATGTCCAATTTTTTGTCAGCGGCGCCGCGCCGTTCCCCCCTGAATATATCAAGGATTTTGAGAAGATAGTGGGTGACAACAAGCTGGTGGAAGTGTACGGCTTGACCGAGACCAGCCCGCTGATTACGTCCAATCCCCTCTTTGGCAAGAAGGTACCGGGCGCGGTGGGCCTGCCTTTCCCCGATACCGTGATTAAAATCGTCGACCCCGCGACCGGCGAATCGGTTCCCTTCAACGAGCCGGGCGAGATCGCAGTCAAGGGTCCGCAGGTATTTACCAAGGGATACTTCAGGAAGCCGGACGAGACGGCCCACGTGCTGCGCAACGGCTGGTTCCACACGGGCGATTTGGGCAAGATGGATGAAGAGGGGTTCGTGACCATTGTGGACAGGCTCAAGGACATGGTCAACGTCTCAGGTATGAAAGTGTTTACACGTGAACTTGACGACGTTATTATGGAGCATCCCGATGTTGATATGGGGGCAACCGTGGGGATATCCGACCCGGCGAGGCCCGGCTCGGAGATTGTGGCATCTGCCATCGTCTTGAAAGCCGGCATTGAAAAGAGCGACGCCGAGAAAACGAAGATCACCGAATACCTGCGTGGCAGGGTCGCGCCTTATAAAGTACCCAAGAGGATCGAATTCTATGACCAGCTTCCTACCAGCGCGGTGGGCAAGATACTTAAACGCGAAATCAGGACAATGATGGCCCAACCAAAATAAATATTTTAAGGTGGTTACAATGAATAGACGCCCTGTATTCCGCACCGCTCTGTGCGATATGCTCGGTGTCGAATACCCGGTGATGCTGGCAGGGATGGGGACTGCCGGCGGTTATACGCTGACCGCCGCGGTTTCCAATGCCGGCGGCCTGGGTATGCTCGGCGCCACTTTCCTATGGCCCGACGAACTGAGGGCATGGATACGTAAGACCCGCGAATTGACCGATAAACCCTTCGGCGTGGATATACTGCTCCCTGCCGCTATCCCCAAGGATTTCGACCTCGGCAGGCTCAAGGAGTATATACCTCCCGGGCACACGGCATTTATCCAGAAAATGGCTAAGGATTTCGGTGTGGAGGGCGCACGGATGAAGGAATGGCCGATCTCCGAGGAGTTCGGCCGCAGCCAGTTCCAGGTGGTCAAGGAAGAGAAGGTGCCCTTCTTCGCCCTCGGCCTGGGCACCCCCGATTGGTTGATCCCTGAGGCCCACGAGGCGGGTATTAAGATCGTCTCGCTGGTCGGCAACGTGCGCAGTGCCATCCGCATCAAAAAGATGGGGGCTGATATCATCATTGCCCAGGGCCATGACGCCGGCGGGCATACAGGCAGGGTAGGCACCTTTGCCCTGGTCCCGCAGGTGGTGGACGCCGTGGCCCCGACCCCAGTGGTAGCCGCCGGCGGCATAGCCGACGGACGCGGCCTGGTAGCTGCGCTGGCCCTGGGGTCTATCGGCGCCTGGTGCGGGACCGCCTTCCTGGCCACCCACGAATGCTTCGTGGACTTCATCGAGCTCGGCATGATCAATAAAGCTACAATAGACGCCTACTACCGCAAGCTGGTCGAATCAGACGAGGAAGCGGAGCAGATAACCCGCATTTACAGCGGCAAGACGACGCGCGCTTTCAAAAATAAACTTGACGAGGCCTGGGAGAAATCAGGCCTCAAGACGCTGCCCATGCCCCTGCAGAGCATGCTGATGTCAGACCTGGTGCAGGGCATGATGGAAAAGGGCGAGACGGAATACTTCCCCATGTTCGCCGGGCAGGTCACCGGCCTGATCAAGAGGGTCAGGAGCGTG
>JBFYUA010000030.1:0-6596 GCA_041300305.1 Dehalococcoidia bacterium
CACCATGTGGGGCAACCAGACCCAGCCGGTCGGCAAATTTATGGTAGGACTGATGCAGCAGAGGGCGCTTTCTTATTGCCTGCTGCCGCAATTCAACACACTTGCCCACGGCAAGCTATTCGAGGATATCGAATATTCTGTAATTTTCGGCCAGGAGTTTTTCTGCAACGCGGTTTTCCTGCATTACGCCAGGCTATCGCTCATCAGGGAAAGGCTGCCGGCCGTCATTGAGAACATCAAGAAGCAGGGCATCAAAGAACTTGTCTGCCTGCATGACGAATGCTACGCTACTTATGCTTCCATAGCGCCGGCTTACGGCATCGAAGTTCCGTTTAAACCGGTGCATTATTATGAATACCTGCTGGAACGCCTCGGCAAACTCAAATCGCAGGTCAAGCCGCTGAACCTCAAGGCGGCTTACCAGAGAAACTGCTCCACCAGGCTGATACCGCAGGTCGATCATTTTGTTGATGATATCTTCAGTGCTATCGGCGTTGAAAGGGTAAAACGGGAATACGACAGGCAAAAAGCGCTGTGCTGCGGCGAGATTTTCAGAATGGGCATGGGGCCGGAGTTGGCCGATGACGTGCAGAAAAGAAACCTCGATGATATGCGGGAATCAGGCGCCGAATACGTTGTTTTCAATTGCCCGGCCTGCTGGGATTCGCTGGCTGATAAGGTGGCCGCACGCGGCCTGAAGCCCATTCACATGATCGACCTTTGCAAGCTGGCGATAGGTGAAGAACAGAGCCTGCAGCTGGCTAAAGTAGAAGCGGAGGTATAGGTGCGATGATAGATATATTGCAGGAACTCGGCAAGATCACCGATCAAGATTACATATCCAACAATAAAGAGGAGCTTTACCTGTACGGGCGGGACCCGGGCCTGATGCCGCCGCACGAGCCGGACTACGTTGTCATGCCGTCCACAGTTGATGAAGTACAGGCCATAGTCAGGCTGGCCAACAGGGAGAGAATACCCGTTATCCCCAAGGGTGGCGGGCTTTCGCTTACCGGCCTGGTCATCCCGCAAAAAGGCGGCATCCTGCTGGATATGAAAAGGATGGGGAAAATATTAGAGGTCAACGAGGCCGCAGGGTACGTAATAGTGGAAGGAGGGACGACGCACGGCACGTTGAAAAACTACCTGATAAAAAACCACCCCCATCTCCGTCACAGCATACCTGATTCTCCACCGATCACAACCATAGCAGCCAACGCCGTAATACACGGGCAGGGACGCCTGACGCAGCAGCACGGGTTCAACTCCGATATGGTTTGCGGCCTGGAGGTGGTGCTGCCCACAGGGGAAAAATGTAAGATCGGCTCCTGCTCTATCTCGCCGTACTGGTTCTCCAAGGGCCCGCCTATGCCGGACCTGAGCAGCCTGTTTTTCGGCTGGTTCGGCACCACGGGGATAATCACCAAACTGGCGCTGAAACTCTACCCCTGTAAAAAGCTCCGTGATGTCATGCTCTTCCTCACCGACGAAGCTGACCTGGTTCCCGGGATCATGCGCAAGCTCGGCCGCACTGAGATGATAGAGGACCTGGTGGTGACCGCACAGCCCCTGCCGCTCAGGTTCAGGGGCAATTACTACATCCTTTTCTATGTAACCGGCGACGCGGAAGATGAAATAGAATTTAAAAAGAAGATAGCCTGGCGCGCCCTCCGGGAGTACTTCGATAGGAGGGAAGGCGGGTTTGTCAGCCTCATGCCGGAGATGAAAGCGCCCATGCTGTCCATGCCTTCCAAAGATACAACGAGATTTGCCGATGTCAGCAAGGGAGGCGGGTTTGAGTACAGCGGACCCATAGCTCCCCTGGAGAAGTACCCCGTTTACGTGAAAAAGCTGGCGGAACTGGCGGAGAGATATGACCTTTTCTACTCCTCCGCTGCCCGCATGATCGATGGTGGACACAGCATGATGTTTTCCTTCTCCTATACCTTTAACCGTGCCGAGCCGGATACCATGAGCAGGGCCAAGCAGGCGCTGGATGAAGCCGCTGAATTTGCCCTCGAAAACGGCGGGGTCATGTGGAAGCCCAATATCGATGAGCAACAGATGACCATGGCCAGGATGGATCCCGAAACGCTCAATTTAATGACGAGAATTAAGAAATTGCTGGACCCCAATGGCATTATGAACCCCGGTAACTGGGAGGTGCGACAATGAAGAAATACCAGGCCCAGATACACAGGTGCTTCAGGTGCGGCTACTGTAAATTCCCGACCGACTACTCAGCCATAAACTGCCCCTCCTACAACAGGTTCAGGTTCGATACCTACTCTACGGGCGGCAGGCTATGGCTCACATACGGGTGGCTGAAAGGTGAATTGCCCTGGTCGGAGCACCTTGCCGAGATACTTTATGCCTGCACCAACTGCAAGAACTGCACCGAGCAGTGCCCGATGAAGTTTGCCCCCGACATCGTAGAATGGATCATCGGCGCCAGGAGCGATATGGTGGAGCAGGGCAAAATCCCCGCCAGGGTCAAACGCTTCCTCGAATCCGTTTACAATTATGGAAACCCGTTCAAAAACCCGCGCAATGAACGCGCCGCCTGGGCGGATGGGACCAGGATATACCAGAAAGGGGACGATTTCCTGCTGTATATCGGCTGCCTTGGCTCTTACGACGAAAACGGCCGGAAAATGGCCAGGAACCTGGTCCGCTTGTTAGAGACAGCAGGCCTGTCCTTCGGCATACTGGGCAACGATGAGGAGTGTTGCGGCAATGAAGTGTATTCCCTGGGAGAGACAGAGTTATTTGACGCCCTGGCGAAAAAGAATATCGATAAATTCAGGGAATTAGGAGTAAAAAAGGTCATCACGCTGTGCCCGCATGGTTACAATATCATGAAGAACCAGTACCAGGGCATGGGCTATACATTCGAGGTTTACCATTATACGCAGGTACTGGACAGCCTCATAAAGGACAAAATGCTGGAGCCGAAGGCGGATAAATTAAAGGTCGCCTACCACGACCCGTGTTACCTGGGCAGGCACAATAAGGTGTATGATGCGCCGCGCAATGTGCTGCACAGCCTGACCGATTTGGAGCTTTGCGAGATGCCCAGGAACAGGTCTGATGCCTTTTGCTGCGGTGGAGGCAGCGGCAATTTCGTCACCGACTACCTGGCCGGTGGACAGGATAGCCCGGCCAGGACGCGCACCAGGGAGGCCGCTCAGACCGGGGCTGAAATACTGGCGCTGGCCTGCCCGGGATGCCTGGTGATGTTTCAGGACGCTATCAAAGCTGAAAACCTTGAAGATAAGCTCGAGGTAAAAGATATAGCCACGATAATCAGCGAATCGATGGCCACATAACGGCCACGGGAGACCTCAGTTGACCGGTTTTGTTTACTTTTTGTCTAACGTATTTATTTTTAGAATGGTATACAGGCCGCAATATCCGATTATACCTGTGATCAGTGCGATCAGGCCCAAAACTATCAGCACTATCATGGCCACCAGGCCCCAGGAAGCCTGGAAATATACGCCCAATCCTATCAATATAATCCCTAATATAACCCTGATGACCCGGTCTGCTGTACCTTCATTCTTCTTCATATTGCCACGCTCCTTGCACAAATTCTAAGTTTTATCCCTGTATCAGTCAATTTGTACTCGCGAAGTCTTAAAAGCATGCTAAAATCTAATCGATAAAATCGAGGAGGCGAAAAATGTGGACAAGTTCAAAATGTGATCTTTGCGGCGATTGCCTTACCAAATGTCTGTACGTAGATTATGACAAGGACAGGGCCGTTAAAGACATCAATGCCCTGATGAAGGGAGAAAACGCTGAGATACTGGGCAGGTGCGTCACCTGCTGCGCCTGCCGCGAATACTGCCCGACGGGCGCCGACCCGTTCGACCTGATACTCAAGATGATGGAGAAGCACAAGTCCTTCCCCATCAAGCCGGAGGCGGTAGGATTCTTCGGCATGGCTTCGTCGGTGCCTAACCAGGTCATCAAAGGCCAGCCGGGCAGGCCCGTCCTCTCGCTGTGCGTGATGGAGATGTCGCTGCCGCCGGAGGCCATCGGCGGGCAGATGTTCGACGGCCTGACTATCGCCAAAGGCGGTGACTATTTCTGCTACGTGGGATACGTGCATGCCGGGCTGGAAACTCCCATGGCCGAAAATGCCCAAAAATTTGTCGATAATATAGCTAAGCTCGGCAACGAGATCATTTTCCTGCATGATGACTGCTACGCCATGGTGGACGCCAAGGTGAAAGACTATGGCATCAAGGCGCCGTTCAAGTATATGCACATCCTGGAATACATGCGCAACTACCTGCGCGATAACAAGAGCAAGATCACAAAGCTGGGTAAGAAAGCCTCCTACCAGCGGCCCTGCGCGTCCCGCTATACGCCGGCCAAGGACGTCTTCGTTGACGAGATCTTCGACTTGATCGGCGTGGAACGGCCAAAGCGCCAGTATGAGAGGGAAAAGGCGCTCTGTTGCACCGGCGCCTTTGTCAAGGTCTACCCGCAACTGGCCGCAGAAGTACAGGCCAAAAACGTCGATGATGCGGTTAAATACGGCGCCGATGCGCTGGTAACGCTCTGCCCGATGTGTGACCGGGTACTGCGGAGGCCGGCTTCTGAACGCGGCTTGCGCAAGATCTTCATCACCGACCTGGTACGCATGGCGCTGGGCGAAAAAACCTTTCCCGACTAAGCAGAGCTACGATGCCCGGAGTGCAGCAAGGATTTGTAGATATAACCAGTATGAAATTTAACAAGAGAACGTACAACAGCCCCAGGGATTTCATCAGCGATGTCCTTTTCCCATTTAAAAATCGCAGGAAACTGCGGTGGGTTATGAGGGGGACGCTGATCTCTCCGGCTTTCCGTGAGAGGCTTATGCTGGCTGTGACCGCCGTGAATGGCTGCCGCTACTGTTCCTATTTCCACACAGGGGAAGCGTTGAAAAGCGGGCTCAGCGAGGAAGAAATCAGCCGGTTATTATCAGGGGAGTCTGCCTCGTGCCCGCCAGATGAGGCGCCTGCAGTTATCTACGCACAGCACTGGGCGGAATCCAATGCCCGTCCGGACCCGCTGGCTCTGCAAAAGCTCCAGGAAATATATGGGACGGAAAAATCAGATGCGATTCAAATTATTCTTAGGATGATTAGAATCGGCAACCTGTCTGGTAATTCCTGGGATTACTTGCTTTACCGCTTGTCCTTTGGCAGATGGGGACAATAAAGGAGAAGCTTACAGATGATGAGATCATCTCAATCAACCAGGTGAATTCGCTGTTGAAGCTATTTAATCAGCTTCCGCGCCTCGGCCTCAACCGTCCTGTATACGTCCCTGAGAGGGATATCCCTGGCAGCTGCTATCCTGCGGCATTCGTCGTATTCAGGTGAGACGCTCAGTACCTCGTCCCCGAAGCGCTTGACCTTGACACTGACCCTGCCATAGGAGGAATCGATTTCCACGGTATCGCGGCCGGCGATATGGCGGAAGACCGGACGCACGCGTATGCCCAGCGTGGAAGTCTCGCGCATGATGGTCTCAGCCAGCCTGGATTCGGCGTCGCCCGGCGATAGTACGCTCAGCATCACGGCCGGGCGGTTCTTTTTCATCTGGATATGCGTAAACCAAACATCCAGCGCGCCCTGCGCGAAAAGCCGCTCCATCACGTAATCATATATCTGTGGGTTCATGTCATCGATATTGGTCTCGAGCAGCACCATACCCTCGTGGCCATTATGAGCGGCGGACTCGCCAATCCACAGGCGCATCACGTTGGGATATTCGTCGGGGTTCCTGCTGCCGGCGCCATAGCCTATCTTCTCCAGGTTGAGCGGCGGCCGTCTGAACCCGGCCAGTGTTGTCACAATGGCGGCGCCGGTGGGGGTCACAAGCTCCTTGCCCTCCATGGCTGCATGACAGGGAGTTACAACGGGGGCACGTTTTTGCATCAGCAGGTCGAGTGTTGCCGGAGCAGGCAAAGGCAGGCCACCGTGCCGGCACTCCACCGAACCGCCACCTACGGGAAACGGGGATGAGTAAAAATCTGTTATGCCCAGCAGACTGAAGCCGATTACCGCCCCAACGATATCCACGATGGAATCCACTGCGCCTATTTCGTGGAAATGCACCAGTTCAAGCTTGACGCCATGTATTTTAGCCTCCACGCCACCCAGGTTGCGGAAGATGTCCATGGCCTGTTTCTTGACCCGATCATCGAGCCGGCTGCCCGCTATCAGGTCCACGATATCGCTATAGGAGCGGTCAGGCTGACTGACCTTATCATCCGTTATCACCCGTGCCCGGGTGGCCGTTACTGCGCACCTCTTTACTTTCTCAGCAGTGACCCGGTAACCCTCCAAGGGCAGCTTGACCAGTTCCTTATCAAGAGCGGCGGGAGATAGGCTGGCATCCAGCAGCGCGCCCAGCACCATATCGCCGCTGCAACCGGCGAAAAGGTCGAAGTAAGCTACTTTCCCCATTAATAAAACCTGCTATGGACCCATGCTGCCCGCCTGGTAGCCGGCCAGGTCGATGGTAACGTGCTTGTAGCCCAGCTTCCTGACTGCCTCAACCGCTGCCCGGCGGTTGTCCTTTTTAAGCAGGGT
>JBFYUA010000037.1:0-5891 GCA_041300305.1 Dehalococcoidia bacterium
CACCCCTCCGCCCACCTTACCGAAACCTTCTATCGCGACCCGGGCGTTCTTGATATTGACTCCGCCGAACTGGCAGGCTGACAGCGCTGCCACTACCACACCGTAGCCCGTGGCGTGGTCCTCCAGCGGTTCACCGTCGACCATCTGCGTGGAAAGCCCGGTGAATTTCTTGGGCGCCTCCGCCCCTTCATAAAACAGGGCGACATCGTCGTTATCGGTGCCCATATCCGCAGCCAGGGTAACCCCCGAGCCCAGCAGCGCCCTGACAGCCCTTCCGAAGGAGAGCATCAGTTCCTTGCGCTGGGGCCCGTGTATTGAAGGTTCTGCCCAGATGCCGGCCTTGGCGCCTCCGATAGGGAAATCCAGGATGGCGAATTTATGCGTCATGGCCCTGGCAAGCTGGAAAATCTCCTCGGTAGTGATATCCGGCAGCATACGCGTCCCGCCGCCCGCGCCACCCAGGGACACGGTATCAACCACCACAACACCCCGCATTTCTGTAACAGGGTCATAAACGTGCAGTACCTTCTCCGGCCCGAGTTGATCGATATTAGTGACCCATGCTGGCATATTACTGACCTCCTTTACAACGTATGGCCAATTTTTACCACAAAGCAAGGCAGAATGCAATAGAGGCTTCAATAAATAAGCCGTCCCCGGATATTATTTAATTTCCTGCAGTGCTTTTCGTGCCTGCAGGGGTATATCGAGGGTGAATGTGGGGTCTTCCATCGAGGTGATCACCGGTTTCAGTATGTCTCCATATTGTCCCGCGCGCAGGTCATGAAAGACGTGGTGCGCGCCTTCCCTGATATATTCGGAGCCGGGATTATCAATGACGGCCTGCAGCAGTGGCTTGACCGCTTTGCTGCCGATAGCGATCAGTGCCTCGGCGGCCAGCCAGCGCACGTCAAACAGCCTGTCCTGCAAAGCTTTTACCAGGGCATCGACGGAGCGCGGGTCCATAATCTGCCCCAGCGCCTTGGCGGATTCCCACCTAACCGTCTGGCTCCTGTCAGTCAGGGCATTTACCAAAGGACCCACCGACGGCGCCCCTATCTCCACCAGCGCTATCCTGGCCTTGTTGCGCTTGATGCCGTCTTTGCCTGACAGGTCATTAACGAGGGCGGTTATCGCTGCTTCCTCTTTATTCATTGCGGCTCCTTATTGACATTTATTTGTGCCGTTGACAGCGGGGGCAGTAATAGGTCCCGCGCTGGCCCACTACGATGCGTTTAATGGGGCTGCCGCAGGCCGGGCAGGCATGGCCTTCACGGTGGGCCACGCAGAATTCCTCGTGAGCCCTGCCTTTACTGCCGTCCGGACCGCGGTAGTTACGCACGCTGGCGCCCTGGTTCTTTATCCCCTGCTTCAACACCTGCTTAATCGCCCGGTGGAGCCTGTTGATTTGAGTGGTTGAGAGCGAATTGGCGGGTTGTTGCGGATGTATTCCGGCAACGAATAGCGCTTCGTCGGCGTACATGTTGCCGATACCTGCGATATGTTCCTGGTTGAGCAGGGAAGATTTAACCGGCAGGCTGTGCCGTTTGAGAATGTCCGCCAGCGCTTCGGGTGTGAACCGGCGGCTGAGGGGTTCCATGCCGAGTTTGCCCACTACTTCCTCCGGGTCCGCGGTGAGGTACATCCTGCCGAACCGCCTGACATCCGTGTAAACGAGGCGTCCGCCGCCGTCAAAGAAAAACTCCACGCGTGTGAACAGTTCTTCTTCAGCGGGGTCAAAGAGCAGGGCGCCTGTCATTCGCAGGTGTATTATCAGGTTGCCGCCGCCCGAGAGGCTGATTATCAGGTACTTGCCGCGGCGGGATAGCCCCGTAATTTTGCGCCCGGCCAACCCGCCGCAGAATTCCTCCAGGGATAACTTCTGGACCGGCCGGGTATCCGTAATCCTGACACCTGAAAAGGTGCGGCCGACAAGAAATGGTCCAAGCGCCCTCTTGATAGTCTCAACTTCGGGAAGTTCCGGCATCAGGTCATCTCACCCCAGTTCGGCCCGGTCTTGATATCTATCTTTAGCGGCACTGACAGCTTCATGGCTGCGGGCATGATCTCCTGCACAAGCTTCTTCATGATATCCATCTCGCCGGGAGGCACCTCGAAGATAAGTTCGTCATGTACCTGCAGTGTCATCATGGTTTTCAGGCTGCGCCCGGCCATCTCGTTATGCAGGTTGACCATGGCAATCTTGATGATATCGGCGGAAGTGCCCTGCACGGGCATATTGATGGCCATCCTTTCGGCGGCTTCGCGCGTCAGCCGGTTAGTGGAGTTGATCTCGGGTATGTAGCGCCTTCGTCCCAGCACTGTTTGAACGTAACCCAGGGCAGATGCCTGCCTCTTGGTGTTCTCAATGTAATTTTTTACGCCCGGGTAGCGTGTGAAATAGGTGCTGATGAAAAGTTCCGCCTCCTCCCTGGTAAGGTCGGTGGCCTGCTGCAGGCCGTAGCCGCTCATGCCGTAGATAACGCCGAAATTAATCGTCTTGGCGGCGCGGCGCATCTTGGTGGTGACTTCGCTGTCAGGCACGCCGAAGACCTCTGAAGCTGTGTGTGTATGGATGTCCTCGTCCCTCTGGAAAGTGGCTATCAGTTCGGCGTCCCCGGATATGTGTGCCAGCGCCCTCAAATCTATCTGCGAATAATCAGCGGAAAGCAGCAGCCAGCCGGGTTGGGCGATGATAGCCTGCCTGATTTTAGACCCGGTCTCGCCGCGGATTGGCAGGTTTTGAAGGTTAGGCCGGCTGGATGACAGCCTGCCTGTAGTCGTGCCGGCCTGGTTAAAGCTGGTATGTAACCTTCCCGTCCCCGGGTGAACCAGGAGAGGCAGGGCATCGGAATAGGTGGATTTGAGCTTGGCAAGCTGGCGGTACTCGAGGACGAACCGGATGACCGGGTGGGCGTCTTTCAGTTCATCTAATATCGCAGCGTCGGTGGAGTACCCGCTCTGCGTCTTACGCGCCGAAGCGGGTTTCAGTTTCAATTCGTCGAAAAGAATGGCCGATAGCTGCTGCGGCGAGTTGATGTTGAACTGGCGCCCCACGGAGTTATAGATTTCCTTTTCCAGCCGCAGCATATCTGAGCCCAGGCCGGCAGACATCTCCATCAACAATGACCTGTCGAGCAGTACACCGCTCATCTCCATCCCGGCAAGGATGGAAACGAGCGGCATTTCAATGTCGTTGAAGAGGCCCCACAATTCCTCGGAACGTAACTCCTGCTCCAGCGCCTCCCGCAAGCTGAGCGTGATATCGGCATCAGTACAGGCGAATTGCGCCACCTGCTCAATGGTAGAACGCGCCGGCGAGACCTGCCGGGCGCCGCTTCCGGTCAATTCGGACAATTCGGGTATCTCTATGCCCAGCTTGTTGAAAGCCAGTGCTTTCAACTTCAGGGATTTTTCACCCAGCAGGTAAGCGGCGATCAATATATCACAGGACATAAAGCCGGGGTTTAACCCGTACCGTGTTAATAGCATGGTGTCGAACTTACCGTCGTAAGCTATGCGGGAGTATCGTTCCTGCTCGATGAACGGTTTCAGCGCGCTGATGACAGTGGCCAACGGCAATTGCACGACCTGGCTGAGCGTCATATGCCCGGTGGGGATGTAGTAGGCTTCGCCACGGGCGGGCGATACGGATAACCCGACCAGTTCCGTCTGCATAGGGTCGTCCCCGGCGGGCACCACCGATAATGCCAGCGTGCCGGTGTAGGAAAGGCGGAGCGCCAGTTCGTCAAGCGCGGCTGTAGTGTTGATGATACGGTAATTGGCCTTAACAGCCTCTGCCTGCCTGGGGGTATCGGCAGGTTCAACGCCGATCTCGTCGGGCAGGCGCGACAGCATGGTGGAGAATCCCAATTCCCGGAATAGTTCCACCACCTTGTTGCGATCGTATGCGCTCACGGCGCAGGACGGCCTGTCGAATTCTATGGGGACGTCTGTTACTATCTCCGCCAGTTTGCGGTTTTGTATGGCTGATTCGTGGTTGGATTTCAGCAGGGCGCGTACCCTCTCCGGCTCCACTTCTTCTATATGGCTGTAGATGCCATCGAGGTCGGTGTACTGCTGGAGCAGCTTTACCGCGGTCTTGTCGCCGATGCCCTTGACCCCCGGAATATTATCCGAGGTATCGCCGACCAGTGCCTTGTAGCTGATCAGCTGATGCGGGTTGAGCGAGTATTTCTCATATACGCCCGAATCATCGTAAATAACGGTATCGGCGAAGCCGCGACGGGGCGACATCACGCGGATGCCGGGCTTCACTATCTGCAGCATGTCGTTATCACCGGTTACGATCAAAGTGCGGATGCCCTGTGAATCTGCCTGCCGGCTAAGCGTGCCGATGATATCGTCCGCCTCGTAGCCGTCCATCTCGAAAATCGGCAGGTTAAAAGCCACGGCAAGCTGGTGCACGCGCTCTATCTGCGTTATAAGTTCGGGAGGTGTCTTGGGGCGCTGCGCCTTGTAGCCCTCGAACATCTCGTGCCGGAAGGTGGGGGCATGGCGGTCGAAGGCGATTGCCCAGTAATCGGGCTTGTTCTCACGCAGCAACTTGAGCAAAGTGCTGGCAAAGCCCTGTACAGCATTGACCATCTCACCGCTGCGCGTGACGGTCAGGGGCGGCAGGGCATGAAAAGCGCGGTGTATCAGCGCATTGCCGTCGAAGAGGATAAAAAGGGGTTTTTCTATAGACATCTCCACCTGCCCGGCCTTATTTCCACGTTATTGCGCTAATTATATATTATCCACGTATTATTAGGAACTGTGGTCTGAAGACCCCTGCAGCACGGTGCAATCAAGGCGTTTTCAGTGATTTGGTGAATTTCTGCCTGAACTTGTCCAGCTTGGGTCCGATGATCATTCGGCAGTAGGGTTGCCCGCTATTGTTTTCATAATAGCTGTGATGATAATCTTCCGCCTGATAAAAAACCGTCAATTGCTTTATTTGCGTGACGACCGGCCGTTTGAATTCAGAACGGGCATTCAATTCACTGATAAACCGTTCCGCCAGTAATTTTTGTTCTTCGTCGCTGTACAGGATGATGGAGCGGTACTGTTCACCAATGTCATTGCCCTGCCGGTTGAGCGTGGTCGGGTCGTGGACGTGGAAAAATACATCAAGCAGGTCGCCATAGCTAATGACGGACGGGTCATACTCAATTTTATTTACTTCGGCATGGCCCGTTGTTCCGCTGCAGACCTGCTCGTAGCTGGGGTTGTCGGTGTTGCCTCCCGCGTAGCCCGGCGTCACCTTGAGGACACCTTTCAGCCTGGAAAAGACGGCCTCCGTGCACCAGAAACAGCCGCCTCCCAGTACCGCCGTTTTGATAGTATCAGTCATGTTCACCCGGTATGAAACGCAGCGATAGTGAATTCACGCAATGGCGGGTATTTTTAGGGGTCAGGCGCTCGCCGCTGAAGACGTGCCCCAGGTGGGCCCCGCAGGCCGCGCAGGTTATCTCCGTCCTGTTCCCGTCCGCATCGGGCGTCCGGCGCACCGCGCCGGCTATCTCCTGGTCAAAGCTCGGCCAACCGCATCCGGAATGGAATTTGTCCGCGGATTTATATAGCGGCGCATTGCACCGTTTGCACTGGTAAACACCGTCCTTGAACAGCCCGTCGTATTCCCCGCTGAAGGGCGGCTCGGTACCCCTGTGCAGGATTATCCTTTCTTCCTCAGGCAAAAGCCGGTTATATTCCATAATAGTGCCCCGGTATTAGTATAGCCCAATATAATTGGGCTTCAAAGGGGCCGGCAGGTTTGCCGGCAATGATAGCCGGCAGCGGTTGTGCTATACTGATGCTTTAAACAGGAGTAAATGCAAGTTGGCTAAACGGGACATACTGTCAGTGGCGGATTTCGCCCCGGGCGAAGT
>JBFYUA010000022.1:0-7751 GCA_041300305.1 Dehalococcoidia bacterium
CTGGAACACTATGGCGCCGGTGGTCGGCCCCACGTTGGTAGTGCGGTTATCCGACAGGCCGCCTATAAGAATGCCTGCGCTGCCCAGGTCAACCAGTTGTTTTGACACGCGGAAGTCGATCGTGGTTAAGCCGGCAAGCGGCCCAGCCGCGTTATGTACCCACGGGTAATTGGCCATGCTGAAATTGTCTGCAACGGTTACACCGCCCCTGGTCACCGACAGCGTGGGAACAAAAGTCGTGTCGAAAGACTGCCCGTCGCTTATATTGTCCGTCACCGTCATGTTCTCCACGGAGAAATAATCCGACACCTGGAAATTGACGGTGTAGCGCAGCGTATCGGCTGGTGAGATGCCGTTGCCCTGCGGGTCGATCCAGAGGGCGACGCCCTTTTGTATGGACAGGGATCTGAGGTTAAGCGTGTGGTTATCGCTTGAACCGACGGCTAAGCCTGTGAAAGTGCCTGAAGCATTAGCCACGTTCGTGGCTATACTGCTTGCGCCGGTGTCGGGATCAAGGACATAGCCGCCCACGCTGTCTTTTTCGGGCGCATAGACCCTGTATTGTATCACCCTGTCCGGACCGACCACACCCGTTACGGAACTGAACAAGACCGACAGCGTTCCGCCCGGTGTGGTGGTTGAGGGCGTGCTCGTCACACTGCCGCCTGCGGCGTCAACCACGTTAAGGAACTGCAGGTTGCCCTGGATAGTATCGCTCACCGTGATGTTGGACACCAGTGCATTATCAGCAATATCCAGGGTAAGAGAGTACGTCACCGGGAAATTGGGACCCGTGCTGACCTCGTTCTCGTGAATGGGCGTAGCCTTGTTTAACCTGATAACCGTGGGCGTCACCGTGGCTGTCGCCTGCGTGCCCTTTATGGGCGGGTCGGTTACCGGGTTATCAACAGCATCCTTCCCATACCGGAAAACAGGGGTTGCCAGTATATTAAAAGGAACGCCAAGCGTTGCATTATCGGTTAGGACGCAGTTTGCTGATAAACCGGCGGCGGGTTGCCCGGGCGTGAAGCTGCCCAGCGGGTACTCAAGGATAAAAAGCCTGCTGCCCGGCGCACCGGTGACATTTTCACTGGTCAGCGGGTTAACGAGGATGCCGGATGCCGGGAAAATCCCCACATTAATAGATGTAATAGCAAGACCCAGGTAGCTGGCCCCGTTGAAAGCGGCCTGGGGCGGCATGATAAGTTCAACAATCGGTCCGAAGCCGGTGGCATCACCGCTGTTCCTGAAACTCAACCCTAACGAAAACCCCTCGTTCAGGAAAACGTCCGCAGGGGATGATAACGTTAATGCCGGTCCGGGAGCCGCATATGCAGGCACCCGCGGCAAACTTAGAATTAAACTCACCGCTACGATCAGACCCAGGACATAAGAAATGTTACGGCGCATGCCTCTCCCTCATTTTATAATAACAAGTAAATATACCATGGCCCTTGGATCCGTACCAAACGAAGTTATTCTTTACGGTTACCTTGCTTCTCTCCCCTGCGAAAAAGTCCCTTGACGCCTGCAATAATCACCTTGTGTCGACCAAACAGGTCCAGTGCACGGTGCTGAGTAAAATTTTACGACAGTCGCCTGTATAAATTTTACGATATTTTCCAAATTTTTTACGTTCAAATTGGTGTTTTTTTAGGGTTTATAGCTGTTTGAACCTGTCCGCCTACTTGACAAGCTTCAAACAATGGTCTATTCTAAATTCAAATACGTAGGAGGTAAATTAATGGAAGCTTATTGTATGAAGTGCAGGGCCAAGAGGGAAATGAAAAATGCCAAGGCCATCAAGATGAAGAATGGCAAACCGGCGACCCAGGGCGTCTGCGCAAAATGCGGCACCAAGATGTTCCGCATCGGCAAAGCATAGGCATCGTGTAAGCTGACATTGGGAAGCAAAGGCAGCTTTGTGAAGCTGCCTTTGCTTCGTTTGTTTATTTCTCGTGAATAATCCCCTTTTTCACATAGGCCTCGTGTACCGCATCCTTGGCTGAAGAGAACCTCCAGGCAAACAGCAAACCTCCCGCCAGGCAAACTGAACCTCCCACCAGCAGCGTAGTAGCAATACCGATTATGCTCGCCATCGCTCCGAATAGCAGGCTCCCGATGGGTGCCATGCCCATGAATGACATTATGAAAAAACTCATCACCCTCCCGCGCTTATCATCGTCGGCAATCGTCTGAAGGACCGTGTTGCTGGCTGCAAGCTGCACAACCATTCCATAGCCGGTCAGCGCCATGCAGGCCATAGCTACCCATAATATATTGGCAAAGGACAGGAGTATCAGGCCGGCCGCGAAAGAGCAGGTTGAAAACACTATTATTTTTTCCAAACCAAGCACATTTTGACGTGAAGCCAGGTAAACAGCGCCTGCCAGGGCACCCACTCCTGCCGCCGACATGAGAAACCCCAGCGTATTGGGGCCTCCCTGCAGGACCTCCTTAACAAATACAGGCATCAACACGGGGTAAGGCATGGCCACCAGGGCCGAAAGGGCCAGCAGCAGGATAATGTATTTTATCGGGGGAAATCCCCAGGCGTAGCCAATTCCCTCTTTCATACCTTTGAAGAAATCCCCGTGCTGCACCTTAACTTCAGGTAGGGTGATCTTCATGGCCAGCAGGCAGGCGATGACCGCGATAAAGCTTATGCCGTTAATCAGGAAGCACAATCCCTCCCCCACTGCCGCGACCAGGATGCCGGCTACCGATGGGCCTATCAGCCTGGCTGCGTTAAATAGCGAGGAATTCAGCGCAATAGCGTTGCCGAGGTCCTCCCTGTCCGGCACCATGTCCAGGACAAAGGACTGGCGGGTTGGCATGTCGAAGGCATTGATCAGGCCCAGGGACATGCTCAGGATCACCAGGTTCCAGACAGCGGCGGACCCGCTCAGCACCACCGCCGCCAGGCTTAATGCCTGGACCATGGCCAGCGACTGGGTAACGACAAGTATGCGGCGCCTGTTCATCCTGTCGACCAGCACACCCGCGAACGGGGTAAGTACAAAAGTACAAAACAACCCCGAAAACGCCACCACGCCCAGCAGCAAAGCCGAGTTGGTCAGGCTGTACACCAGCCAGCTCATGGCCACCTGCTGCATCCAGGTGCCGACAAGCGAGATGCCCTGGCCTATAAAAAAGAGGCGGTAATTGCGGTGGCGCAGGGCACGGAATATGTTTGCCAACCCTGTCGTGCCATTGGACGACTGCTCAGCCAATTTATTGTTAGCTGTTGGCACTCGATTATTTACCCGGCCCTGAAATCTTCAAATAATTCATCTTGTCTTTCCCGTACTGCTCATAAAATTCGGCGGCCGTGTCGCCATCATGTTGGTTTTACCCGGCCTTATTTTCTGCAATTATTCACCTTGCTGTATCGTTAATGTCAATTATTGTACCACCAACATGCTTAGCGCTATCATTTAACAGCCGGTTTATCGACAAATATAAGGAGATCGCAGTTATGGATGTATTGGGAGCTATCAACAAAAGGCATTCGGTGAGGGCTTTTAAACCTGATCCCGTGCCGCAGGATACCCTGAAGAAGATTGTCGGGGGCGCGTTGCGTGCACCTTCCGCTTCGAACAGCCAGCCGTGGGAGTTCGCCGTGGTGAGCGGCGCAAAGCTGGAAGAGATAAAGCAGGCTTACATAGAGAATTCAACCAAGATGCCCACCCTGGATATACCGATACCTTTTCAATACCCTGAACCATGGTTATCGAGGCGCGCCGCCGTCATGGCCGGCGTCCTGGAGAAGCTGGGGTTTGCGCGTGAAGACAAGCAAAAGCGCGCTGAATGGGGGCAGTTCGGTTTCAAACTCTGGGGGGCGACAAGCTGCATCTACGTAATGGTGGATAGCGCCTTCCATCATGCCGACGGCGGCGCAAATATGTGGAATCTCTTCGACTGCGGCCTAGTAACGCAGAACATACTGCTGCTGGCCACCGAGCACGGACTGGGAACAATACCAGCCATCATCCCGGTGCTCTATCCCGATATACAGCGCAGGGTACTTGGCCTACCTGCTTCCAAGCTGATGGCGCTGGGCATTCCCATCGGCTACACGGACGACAGCAACCCCGCCAACCAGTTCCGCACCAGCAGGGAACCGCTGGAAAAGGTAGCCAGCTTCTATGAATAACCTAGGGCCCGCCTTTGATTGACAGGCTATAACCGAAAAGGTAGTATTTCCCCATATTCAGAGGGATTTAAATCACCTTAACCTAAAATAAACTGCAAGGAGGCCGCTGTGAAGAAAAAGGGGGACTTCGTCAAAGTCATCAAGATCGTTTTAATTTCTCTTCTGGCCGTTATTATTGTATTGTCCGGAGGAGGCTTCGCCTATTACCTGTCCATGGTCAACAGCCCCCAACCACAGGTTGACGGGAGCCTGCAGGCCAAGGGGCTCACCGGCAAGGTTGAAATCATCCGCGATTCTAACGGCGTCCCGCACATCTATGCCAATAATATGCATGACCTGTGTTTTGCGCAGGGATATGCCCAGGCGCAGGACCGCTGGTGGCAGATGGAATTTTTCCGCAAGACCTGCGGCGGCCGTATTGAGGAGCTGACCGGGAAGAAGGCCAGCCTGGTAAACACGGACATCTACCTCCGCTCTCTCGGCCTGTATGACGTGTGTCAAAAAGAGTATGACCTCTACACGCCCGACCAGCGCGCCCCCATGGATGCCTTCGCCGAAGGAGTTAACGCCTACATCTCCGATCGCTCACCGGGACAATTGTCTGTCAATTACAGCATCCTCGGCCTGACGGGTGTGAAATTTAAGATTGAACCCTGGACAGCGCTGGATACTCTGGCCTTTGCCAAGATCATGGCCTGGGACCTCGGATTGAGCCGCGACCTGGAGATAACGCGCACCAGGCTTTACAACCTGCTGGGCGCAGAGATGGCCGACAAATGGCTGGTGCCGGCCTGGCCCATCGGGCAGAAGCCCACCACCCTGTTAGACGATGATATTCAGATGCTGAAAAAGTCCGTCCCGCCCGTTTCTCCCCCTGTCAGCGCGGCGCCTTCCCAGCCGGCCGCCGTGGTTTTGGGGCAAACATATGAGGACGCGTCAATCGGCCTGAAAGAGCTCGTCGGTGATCAGGCAGGCGCGGGCAGCAACAGCTGGGTGGCCACCGGTAGTATGACTCAGAGCGGCAAGGCGCTGCTGGCCAATGACCCGCACCTTGGAATCGGCATGCCCTCGATCTGGTACGAGGTCGCCCTGCATTGCACGGATGACGGCGCCGGCCAGCCGTTGGATGTTGCAGGATTCACCTTCGCTGCGAGTCCCGGGGTGGTTGCCGGGCATAACAACCATATCGCCTGGGGCAACACCAATGTCTACCCCGACGTAAACGACCAGTATGTGATAAAGGTCAACCCGGATAACCCGCTGCAATATGAATGGAACGGCAAGTGGCGCGATATGACCGTGCGGGAGGAGAAGATCTCCTTCGGCGACGGCAAGCCTGCGCTCAATATAAAGGTAAGGGTAACCCACCTGGGACCTATAACCAACGACAACAAATATGATTCCAGGACCGGCGAACCCGGAGGTTTCAACAATAAAGACCCGCTGGCCCTGCGCTGGACAGCACTTGAGCCCAGCCGCATCTCCCTGGCCATCCTGGCTCTTGACAGGGCCAGGGATTGGGACGAATTCCGCAGCGCGCTGAAAGACTGGGACGTGCCCTCGCAGAGCCTTGTCTATGCCGACACCAGGGGCAACATCGGCTACCAGATGCCCGGCAAGATACCGATAAGGCCAAAACAGCTTGCAGGCCAGGTCCCCACACCGGGATGGAGCAGCGAGTACGAATGGAAGGGCTATGTGCCTTACGACCTCATGCCCCGGGCGTACAACCCGGCGCGGGGATATATCATCGCCTCAAACCAGGAAGTAGCGCCGCCGGATTACTATGAATTCCTCAACCAGCAACTCGGACCCGACATCAATGCCAACTTCGGCAGCAAGTATAACAAATGGGTTTACGGCTACCGCAGCCAGCGCATCTACGAATTGATCAAGCAGCTTGCACCCAACACCGTGGCAACTTATCAGGCGATGCAAGGGGATAATAAATTCATCCCCGCCGACGAGATGCTTCCCTACCTGGCCAAACTCAAATTCGACGAGCCCGAAGTCAGCGATGCCCGCGACTGGCTGCTCAAATGGGACCGCTTTTTCAACGAGGACAGCCCCCAGGCGGCCCTGTATGCCGAATTCTGGATGAAGCTGATCAACAACATCTACCAGAACAAGATGGGCGATATCGTTAAGTCGGATGGCCTGGACCGGGAGATGTGGGCAGTCAACCTGCTGCTGCAAAATCCTTCCGATGCCTGGTGGGATGACCCTGTCAGCAAGGATATCAAAGAAACCCGCGATGAGGTGCTCAGCCGTTCCTTCAGGGAAGGTTATACAGCTACGATGGCCGCCCTGGGCAATGACCGCAGCCAGTGGAAATGGGGCTCGCTGCATAAGGCAACCTTCGTGAGCAATCCGCTGGGCGCCAGCGGCATCGGGCCGATAGAGTCGCTGGTCAACCAGGGCCCTGTGCCGGCAGGTGGCACGGGCGAGAGCGTCAACAGCATGATGTGGTACGCCAGTAATGGCAATTTCTCCATCCGCCTCATCCCGTCCATGCGCATGATTGTCGACATGGGGGACCTCAGCAAGGGCGTCGGCATGAACTCCACCGGGCAGAGCGGGCACCCCGGCAATCCCTGGTATAGCAATATGATAGTCCCCTGGAGCAAGGTCCAATACCATCCCATGCTCTGGACACGCCAGCAGGTGGAGGCAGGCACAGCGCATAAGCTTATTCTCAATCCCTGATATTTGCTGCGCATACAGTGTAAACACGTATAAAACCGCCGGCTCCGCCCGGCGGTTTTATAATATACGCATTATACCTGCCTGCCGTTGCCCCGGCATATTATTACCGCATCATTGACGACAGGAACGTTTCAGAGTAATATCTTTTCGTTGAAGGGCGTGGCTTGGCAAGCTTCATCACCGCAGCGAAATAAACCTGTAAGGAGGCCATCTTGGGAAAAAAGGCAGAAACCACAAAAGCCGCCGCTAAGAAAAATAAGGGCAGCAAAGCTTTAGTAACAGCGATAATTATCCTGGCCATAATTGTTATACTTTGCAGCGGGGGCATGGGCTACTTCAATTACCTCAACAATGCCCCCCTGTCCAAAATTGACGGCGACCTGAAGGTCAACGGCCTGTTCGATAAGGTCGAGGTAATCCGCGATTCCAACGGCGTTCCGCATATTTATGCTAAAAATATACACGACCTGACCTTCGCCCAGGGCTACGTGCAAGCGCAGGACCGCTGGTGGCAGATGGATTTCTTCCGTCACACCTGCGCCGGCAGGATTGAGGAATTAACCGGCAAGAAATCCAGCCTGGTCTCCGCCGACATCTACCTGCGCACCATGGGTTGGACCAAAGTGGCCGAAGAAGAATATGCCAGCTATCCGACCGCCCAGCGCGCCATACTCGATGCTTTTGCCCAGGGGGTCAACGCCTACATCTCAAACCGCGGTCCGCAGGACCTCTCGATAAACTACAGCATCCTGGGCCTGACCGGTGTGAAATTCAAGATTGCTCCATGGACGCCGGTCGATACCCTGGCCTTTGCCAAACTGATGGCCTGGGACCTCGGCTATAGCGGTGACGAAGAGGCAGTCCGCTCACAGCTTTACAGCATACTCGG
>JBFYUA010000089.1:0-7155 GCA_041300305.1 Dehalococcoidia bacterium
CTCCACCTGCTCCCTGGAAATCAACCGGCTCAGCAGCTTAAAAAACTCCGGGTGCGCTGAGGAGAGCCAGTCAAACAGGCAGCCGCTGTAATGCAACGCTACGCTGATAGAGGGATGCCGCAGCAGCGCCTCCAGCATGGGCAGGTAAGCACGCTGATAGGCGTCTTCAAAAACCCAGGGGAAATTGCCCAGGGGCTGGTGGTTGTGTATGGCCAATCCAAGATAAATACGCTTCACTGAACAGACCTGAATTAAGAGGGGATTTTCTGGATTTTATCCATGGCTACCTTGAGCACCACCTTGTCTCCTACCTTATCTATATTGGCCGCCGGTATGACGGCCTTCCGTAAAAAACCTCTTGTAATGATAACCCCTGACACCGTCCATTTGGTTAAATCGATTTCCAGGTCCTGCACACGGCCAATTATCCTGGCCGCTGAGTCTATTACTTCCTTACCAATAATCTCGCGGGATTTCATTTTATCAATCCTCCATAGTTGCCGGTCAAAAAGCCGGGCGCCGCAATCAGTCCATGTACAGGTAATCGGTTACCTGGCCGAAGATGTGCCGGCAGGCCACCACGCGGTAATAATACTCTTTCTTTATTTCCGGCTTGCAGCCGCTCAGCGACAGCGCTTTATAGGCGTTCAAAATCGCGTCACGCTGCAACGTCATACCTTTGTATATCATATTCATGTTCCACATGGGTTTTTTGCTGGCCCACCAGAACTGGCAGCTGTGCAGGGCAGGGTCAAGCATTTCCCTGGCCAGTGCAGCAAACTGGACGCTCAGCGGGTTATCGGCGCACTCAACCGCCTTGTGCACCATCTCGACAGTCAAATCCAGGTGCTCCCATTGCATGGTATGCACAGGGTTATTCTTGTCCTTCCATAAAGGGTAATAATTCCCCATGTTGATATCATCAGCCGAGGTGCTCCAGGAGGATGGGCGCGGATTGATTCTCTGCCCCCTGGGAAATATCTCCAGCAACTGGCTGATGGTCACGATCTTGATATCGCCTTCCCGGGGCGGCGCCCCGTACTCGAACAGCTGGCGGTGCTGGCCGGCCAGCGGCTTCTGCTCACACATAACGCGCGGTAAAGCGGCATCGGGCGTCAGGGTCTCATAGACCTGTGACAAGAAAAGCTTGTCCCAGTGCGGGATATGATGGCCGAAGGTCTCGGCATCCATGGCGGTTATAACGTATACGTCTCCCTCTCCATGGTGAAGCTGCTGCAGGTGCTCAATGAAGCCCGGCCCATCGACATCCCTGAAACTGATTTTGTTGCTTAATATATCGTCCCTGAAAAAAACGGCCACCTCTTTATCAGGGTAATCGATAGTATGAATTACGTCCATCGGCCAGGCCACAGGGCAGGCGATGCCGCTGGTGATGATCCATTCATGCCCTGAGGCGGCCACCTGCCTGACGATGTCCCGGGAGTAGCACATCTCAGGCGGGAAGAATCCCCTGGGCCGGCAGGCTTCACCCAGGTATTGCCGGTGGGTATCCTGGTTAAGCAGTATCTGCCTTGCGGACTCATCAGCCGGGATGAGCGGCAGGATGGGATGATATTTTCCCGAGCCGGTGAACTCCACCTGCCCGGCCTCGGCCAGCCGGCGCATGCCGCTGAGCACATCGGTGTAGCCGTACAGTCCCAGCATCTCAGTAAGCACGCCGTTGATATTGAAAGTTGCCCGCGCGTGCGGGAATTCCTCAAATACGGCAAGTATCGGGCGGTAAGATTCGTTGGCCACCTTCATCAGCACGGCGGGCGTCTGAGTGGGAGGCTGGTAAAAATGGAAAAGCGGCGCCCAGTATATCATCTCTTTGCCCCCGGCGCGGGATAGATTGGCCTTAGCTTTTCCTGAGTATATATGGCGGCGCCCATCAATCCCGCATCCATCCCCATCCGGGGCCTGACCACACGAACCGTCAGTGCAGGAAGTTTAAAAGCGTGTTCCTTCATAGATTTCCTGGCAGGCCCGAAAAGCATCGCACCCATCTTAGATACACCTCCTCCAATTATAACCATCTGAGGGTTAATTATGTTAACCAGGTTGGCCAGGCCGATGCCGAGGTAGCCGGCCGCTTCATCGATGACGCTTAAGGCCAACCCGTCCTTGCGGCGGGCCGCCACTGCTACCAGTTCCGCTGTAACATCCTCCACTTTTCCACGCGCCAGTTCAGCAAGGCAACTATTTGCGCCTGCCGCCAGGCGTTGCCGGGCCATGCGGGCAATGGCGGTGCCGGAGGCCATGGCCTCGAAGCATCCGCGCTTACCGCAATTGCATAACGGGCCGTCAACCAGTACGATCATGTGTCCAATCTCAGCCGCGCAGCCGTCCGTGCCGTTGTAAAGCTGCCCGTTAATAACCAGGCCGCCCCCGATGCCGGTGCTCACGGTTATATAGATAAGGTTATCTAATCCACGGCCGGCCCCCATCCTGTGTTCCCCCAGCGCGGCGGCGCTGGCATCGTTCAATAAAAACACCGGTTTGCCCAGCGATTCCGCCAGCCTGTCCCGCAAAGGTATATTACGCCAGCGCGGCAGGTTGGGCGCCTCGGTAACCAGTCCCCGGCCGATATCGATGATAGCCGCAGCCGCAACACCCACACCTCCTATATCGGACAGTTCCAGGCCGGCTTTGCGCAGGGACAGACGTACCGCGTTTTCTATATGGCTGATCACTTTCTGAGGGCCTTCGTGGGCAAGTGTGAGGCGATAGATGCGCGACAGCATTTCTCCCCGGCGCGTTATTACCGCAGAGGTGATTTTAGTCCCGCCGATATCAACCGCAACAACCGGTTTTTCAGAGAGCGCCATTTTCATCCGGCTCCAGCGCTTTCTTATACAGCCTCTCGTATTTCTCAGCAGGAGCATCCCAGCTGAAATCCTCTGCCATCACCCTTTTCATTACCTCATCCCAGGCAGGCTTATTGCCATAGGCGGCCACCGCTTTCCTGACCGCAAAGACCAGCGCCTTGGCGGAATAATCCTTGAAAACAAACCCTGTGCCATGGGCCAGGTCGCCGTCCAGGTTCTGCACGGTGTCCGCCAGGCCACCCGTCCTGCGCACCACCGGTACGGCGCCATACCGCATGGCGATCATCTGCCCGAGCCCGCACGGTTCCCAGAGTGAAGGCATGAGGAACATATCAGCCCCGGCGTAAATTAAATGCGCTCTGGCGTTATCGTAAGTAATGAAAGCCCTGATGTTTTCCGGGTACCTGGCCTCGAGGCTCTGAAGCGCTTCCTCGTAATAATCTTTGCCCCGGCCAAGAAATACAAAACGTACTTTTGCAGAACTCAATATCTCCGGTATGGCGCCGATGATAATGTCCATGCCCTTTTGTTCATCGAGCCTGGCTACCATGGCGATGATTGGCGCGTCCGCTGCCTTCCAGCCAGCCATCTTCAATATCTCCCGCTTATTGACTGATTTGCCCTTGATGTCGGCCTGAGTGTAATTGGCCGCGATAAGCTTGTCTGTAGACGGAGCGTATTCCTCGACTCCCAGGCCGTTGCGTATGCCGTAGAGGCTATCCTCCCGGAACTGCAGTATGGCCTGCATGCCGCAGCCATATTCCGCTGTAAGTATCTCCCGTGTAAAATTCTCGCTGACCGAGTTGATGATGTTTGACCAGAGTATGCCCTGCGCCATGAAATTCCATGGCAGCGCCGGGCCGCCGGCGATGCCGGCCCTCCAGTACTGGCCCAAAGATGACCTGTTGAGCATGTATTCATCAAAACCGCCCTGGTACTTGATATTGTGTATGGTGAAGACAGTGCGGTAAGCGGCCTGGTTTTTGCGTATCAGCAGTGGAATTAAGGCGGTGTGCCAGTCGTGGCAGTGCAGGATGGCCGGCTGCCATCCCAGGTGAGGCAGCGCCTCGCAGACACAGTCACAGAAAACCCAGAATTTCTCGATCTCATTTTCGCCGTACACCGACTTTGACGCCACAAATACGTCGGCGGAAACCAGGTAAACAACCACTCTTTCAATCTCAATCCGCTCCACCCTGACCCTGCGGTATTGCCCGAGGGAGAAGACAACCATGTTGCTGATTACGGCGCCGCTTTCATATTGGGCGTAATCCACAAAACCATATTTGGGCACGATGACACGGACATCATGCCCGCGCCGGATTAACTCAGCGGGCAGGGAGCCCACCACGTCAGCCAGTCCGCCGACCTTGGTGAGGGGCGCGATTTCAGCAGCAGCAAAAAGTATCTTCATGCAACGCACAATGACCGTCCTTGCGAGGACGCCGCCGCAGCCGCGGCAATCTATCCCGCCCCCAGATCGGCACGCTCGGCTTATATCTGGTAGCGGCGCGGGCTCTTGCTTTTGACAGTCTCACCACTTTCCATGGTATTGGTGAGGAAATCCGATGCCTCTACCCTGGGCTCGATTTTACAGTTCCGGCCAACGGTTACCTCCGACGGTATCCTGGTGCCTTTGCCTATCAACGTGATACCGGTGTTCAGGTAATCCGGCTCCTCTTTATTAGGCGTGAAATCATCGCCCGTGCCTATGCGGCAGCCGCGGCTGACCCAGACCTGTTTATCGATGATGCATTTTTCTATGACCGTGCCGCGGCCTATGGTTGTATCTTCAAAGATTATGGAGTCCTTTACCACCGCGTCTTCTTCGATGAAAACCCGTGGGGAGATAATTGAATCGATGACCGTGCCATTGACAATGGCGCCGTTACAGATCAGCGCGCGGTTAATATGGGCATGAGGCCCCAATTTAGCCGGCGGATATCCCTGGACAATTGTCCGTATCTCATTCTCGGGGTTATAAAGGTTCAATTCGGGCAGGTCTGCCATCAGGTCCATATTGGCCTGCCAGTAGGCCTCTACGGTCCCTACGTCGCGCCAGTACCCGCGGAACCTGAAGCCAAATACCTGGTACTTGCTGATAAGGCCGGGCAGCACGTCGTGGCCGAAATCATAACCGATTTCATTGCCCGACGTCTCCTCCAGTGAATCTATCAGCACCTTTTTGTTAAATATATATATGCCCATGGAAGCCAGCCGGCTCTTGGCAGTTTTTGGCTTTTCCTCAAAATTTACGATGCGCTCATTATGGTCCAGCGTGATGATGCCGAACCTCGATGTGTCTTCGTGGGGAACCTCGTACACCGCTACCGAGACGTCGGCCTGGCGGTTGCGATGGGAGGCCAGCATCTGGTCGTAGCGCATGCTGTATATATGGTCGGACGATAGGACCAGTATCTCGTCCACGCGCTGGTCGATAATATAATAAAGGTTCTGGTACACGGCATCCGCCGTGCCTTTATACCAGTTTCTCTGCGACCGGCTGAGGAAGGGCTGCAGCATCACTATGCCGCCCCGCTCCCTGTCCATGTCCCAGGGTCTGCCCACGCCCACATGCTGCGCCAGCGAACGCGGGTTGAACTGTGTCAGCACGGCCACATTATAGATACCTGAATTGGCGCAGTTGCTCAGCGTGAAATCGATGATGCGGTATTTGCCGCCAAAGGGCACAGCCGGCTTGGCGCGTTCTGCAGCCAGCACGCTCAAACGTTCACTCGCGCCACCCGCCAGGATGACTGCAAGGACCCTCCGCATATCAGATATCGCTACCATACTTCAATCCAATTGTAACCAAATACCGCGCAATTGTCGATAGCTACAAATCGGCGGGGACATATGCAAATCTCAAATTACTGCATGTAACTTATCTGCATAACTCGATCACCAGCAGGTCAAGGGCCAGGTCGTCCTCATATTTTCCGGTCTTAATCGCCACATCTGTATCCAGCAACGCGTGAAACGCCTTGCGCAGCTTGGCCGGGGTAAATGTCCTGGACTGTTTTAGCGCCTTTTCCAGCGGAAATTTGGGGTGCAGGCTGAGTCGTTGCCGTATCTCCTGTTGCGGCAGTCCCTGACTGAGCTCCTTCACGCGCAGGATAATAGTCAGTTGCCTTTCGATCATGCCTAATATCTGCTGCGGCGCGGTGCCATACAGCAGCATCCTGTGCAGCATAAGCTGCGCCTCCTTTATCCTGCCCTCCAACACTGCGTCGACCAGCGCAAATATGTTCTCCTCGCGGGCGAAGCTGGTAATCTCCCTGACATCGGTTTCACTTATCTCCCTGTCCTGGCAATAGGTCATCAGCTTATTCAGTTCCCCGGATAACGACCACAAATCGCCACCGATGTAATCCGCCAGCAATGCCATGGCGGCAGGGGATATCCTGGCGCCATTTTTCACGGTATGCTCTTTTATCCAGGCGGTCAATTCCCTGCCCTTCATCTCGCTCAATTGCAGCACCTTATCGGCCAGGGGTGAAAGCGCCTTGACCAGCGGGTTGGCGGACCTGGGATCAAGGTCCGATTCGAACAAGACCAGCACGGTCGACGCAGGCATGGCTTTAATCAGCTCACCTATGCCCTGCCATTCTTTGAGGCCCTGGTTGCCGTCATCACCACCGCCGCCATTGGCACGCGGCTGCTTTTCCCCGGACTGGAAACGCTTAAACAGTCCTTCCACAACAATAAGCCGGTTGGGCGCCATAAAGGGCACTGCGTTACACACATCGCCGAGTACCCTGGTGGTCAGCTTACGCCCATCCAGCAATGTGGTATTAACGGACACCATGTCCTGGCTGCCCAAACCAGCCTTAATATCATTTAAAGCCGCGTGGCAACTGTAGTTGTCATCTCCATATATTATGTAAAACATCTTGTCCCGTTATCTCCGTAGTCCAACTTTACTTGCCGGCAGGAAAATGATCGTCATCGCGAGGCCGCCGCAGCGGCCGCGGCAATCCTTCCCCTCGCAATGCCGGCTATTAATTGTATAATTAAGCAATATAATATCAAATATCCCCAAACGCTTAACCGGAGGACAAATTTGCTGACTCAAGAAAAAATCAAAGAGGCGCTGGCTGACGTCCTTGTTCCCGGCATACAGCGCAGCCTTATCGACCTGAACCTGGTCCAGGACATAGCAATCACCGGCAACAAAGTGAAAATCACGCTGGCCTCGACGGCGCTCGATGAAGACGCGCAAAGGTGGGTAAAAGACAAAACGGATTTCGTTGTAAAACAAACAGGAAAAAACGTTGAAATAGAAATCGCCTTCATTGAAAAAAGGCCGCTGGAGATAAACCGGGTC
>JBFYUA010000104.1:0-5758 GCA_041300305.1 Dehalococcoidia bacterium
GATCTGGTTGAAAGGCAAATTCGTTACGCCCTACAGGCAAAGGAACGAACTGCGCACCAGGATGTATATGCGGTTCCTTGAGCATACCGGAAAGGACAGCAGTATCCGCCTTGCCTGACGCTGTACCCGCCCGTCATTAGGGCCTCTTAGGCTGCCCATTTCTATTTATTGGCAAAACCCATAACTGCAAATAGAACAATAGACACTATTATCCCAGTGAGTATAAACAGAATCACAAATGTTATTATCCCCACGAGAATAATAAATTGCCAATCCATATTAACCTCTAATTTTACTCTGAAATCAAGGCGACTACCCTGTAATAGACATTTAAAAACAGTTGGTCAAAGATGAAAAATGGCCAAAATCGAACCCAATCCTGTTAACGCTATTGATCGAAAGGGGGCTAATGCCGAGGGAGGGACTTGAACCCACACTCCCGTGAGGGAAGCGGATTTTAAGTCCGCCGCGTCTGCCATTCCGCCACCTCGGCATTTTCGTGGAGGCGGCGAGCGGATTCGAACCGCTGCATAGGGGTTTTGCAGACCCCCGCCTTAACCACTTGGCTACGCCGCCACAGGCATAAAAATGGAGCGGAAGACGGGGCTCGAACCCGCGACATCCTCCTTGGCAAGGAGGCATTCTACAACTGAATTACTTCCGCTCGCTCCACTTTAGATAATATTCAAATTGGTGCCGAGGAGGAGATTTGAACTCCTACGGGCTTGCGCCCACCACCCCCTCAAGATGGCGTGTCTACCAGGTTCCACCACCTCGGCATGGCAGGGGTGGCAGGATTCGAACCCACGACACGCGGTTTTGGAGACCGCTGCTCTACCAGACTGAGCTACACCCCTATTATACTAAATTTATCAATTTTTTAAAGTGCAGTAAATCTTACATCAGCGGGGCAAATAATGGCAAATTGGTGCAATCTCAATTTATCGTACATCCTGCGCAGTGGCATATACAGCCGTTAATTGCTATCATGTAAGGAAGGAGCAAGACATTGGGCATAGAGGGCAGGATAGACCCGGAGGCAAATAATATTATAGGGGGGTTGTGATGTCGGCTGACAACTCCAAAGCTATATCTGAATTATCAGGGATCTTATATCTCAACCCGAAAGACGCCGGCGCTTACACCAACCGCGGGCTTGCGTATGATGGCCAGGGCGATTACGAAAAAGCCGTAGCTGATTTCAGCAGGGCCATACAGTTAGACCCCAGGGTTGACGGTATATATATCAACCGCGGATCCGCCTATTATCAAAAAAGGGACTACGATAAGGCCATTGCCGATTTCTCGAAGGCCATCGAATTGGATCCGGGGTTTGCCCCGACATACATCAACCGTGGACTTGCCCATGTGGAAAAGGAAGAACTCGATAAAGCCATCGCTGATTACGCTACAGCCATAACGTTAAACCCGGGAGACGCCGGATCACTCAGCGACCGTTCGCGCGCCCATTTTCTCAAAGGCGACTACGACAAAGCCATTGCCGATTGCAGCAAGGCGATTGAGATAGACCCCAAACTGGCCGTGGCGTACAGAAACCGCGGCAACGCGTATAATAAAAAAGGCGCATGGGACAAGGCCGACGCTGATTTTAAAAAGGCGCAATCACTGGGGTATAAGTGGGTACCTTAGTCAAAATTCGTCAGCCGCAGTTAATTACGAAAAATAGTGGTACCCCTGGTGAGAGTCGAACTCACGACACACGGTTTAGGAAACCGCTGCTCTATCCACTGAGCTACAGGGGCCAAAAGAACATCTGAGTGCGTACCGTTTAATAGTATACCTTTATCGGCATTTAGCGGGCAATTTATTAACTGTTTCCTTCCCTTTTTATCAGGTTGCTTAACTTTTTGAATTTTCATGTTAATTTGACATTCCACACTCACAAAAATCATTGTGAGCCACTCTGAACTTTCCTTCAGAAGCAGCTGTTAACAATCTCGGTAAATGCGCCGGTATCTCAGCCTCAATTGTCTCTTTCGAGCCTTCCTCAAACAGCCGTATCATCGCCGAGTCCCGGATTAGCAGGTAGGGACAATGCAGGCAATCCGGATAATTCTGATTGGTGGCGAGGATACATTGGACACCCGGCTTAGTTGACTCTGCCACATGGCGCCTTCGCGAATCCATAATAATCAGCAGGGCGTCTTTATAGAAATAGTCGCAGCTTCCAGTGATACCTGTGTACACCTATTGCCCGTGGCACTTCTTGTATTTCTTGCCGCTCCCGCACGGGCAAGGATCATTCCGCCCCACCTGTTGGTGTGGCTGATTGCTGCTTTGAATAGCCGGCGCCTGTTGTTTCACGAAGTCAATACATTCAATAGAGGGTATCCTGAATGTAAAGTTGGTCTTGCCGTCCTTATTAGTAAC
Organism: Dehalococcoidia bacterium; assembly: GCA_041300305.1. Classification (GTDB taxonomy): domain Bacteria; phylum Chloroflexota; class Dehalococcoidia; order GIF9; family UBA5629; genus CAIMUM01. The sequence continues at coordinate 2,392 of JBFYUA010000104.1, forward strand.
AGCAAAGTCACCCCGGTTAATTATATCCATCCCTATAAGAACTTCAGCGTCCCCACTGATCGTCCCTTCGCTAACATGGATCTGAGGAATTATTACTTTATTGGGTAGCCGGATACTAACGAGGTATACATTTGATAGCGTATATTGTTTCTAAATGAAGGCAACCCTGGAATGATACGTTTGAGTGTAGCTGCTATTTCCGGGTTCACACTTCTGTACAAGGAAGGTCCCGGGCTTATGTTTCTTGGAAGTTTCTTTTATTGCTTCGAGTTCAGACTCATAAGCACCAACCACCTTGAGGCCATGTATTACTATAAACTTGCCATTGTACTCCTTGACAAGTTCGTCTTGATTATCCAGGTAATATTTAAATTCCTTTTCCAACAACTTGACCATAGCATCGCTCCCTTCGCCGATTAAGGTCGTCCTTAATCTATACTTATTGCAGGATTCTGAGCTACAGGGGCCTGGAGCCAATCTACGGGCGCATCCGCTTAAACCTGAACCCCTCAGGTGTGGTAAATGACTCTAATCCTCCCTCTGTGTCGGAGGGTGTTTTCCCATCTTTGCGCGCCACTGTTTCCTTGCCGCCTGCCGGCAATTCAGCTTTTACCCTTGGTTGTACACTGTCTTTTGCCACCAGCACCCCCTGCGGCGTCCTGGCAGGTTCCGGCTTGGCCTGGTCCGCTGCAGGTTGGGGTGGCTCAATCCGCCTGGGCGGCACGCGTTCGTCGTCCTCCCGGATCTCTGCCCTCGGCAAAGCCTTGGGTTCCCTGATTAAGCGGCCGGTCCTCCCGTAGCTGCGCAGTATTTTTTCATCCATAGCAGCCGGTTCTTCTATGCTGACAGTGCTCAGCGGCCTGCCCAGCCGCATATCGCTAAGCGTGGCTTCAAGGTCCTTGATCAAATCGGTCAACTCAATGGAGTCCCCTTCATCCTCTTCGGCAGCCCAGGTCTCGATCTCCGTGGCATAATGCTGCAGCTTAAAGCTATGCTGCTCCAGCAATTTTATCCACTCGGCAAGCTCCTTGGAAGCATTCTGGATCTCAGGTATCTCACCCTCCAGCAGGTTCTTAATTATACTTTGTACAGCACTCTTGCGAGGCTTAGCAGCCATTTTTTAATCCTCTCATAAACCCTGGAATCAATACTTATTATGCTCTCAACCTAAAGCAATTATAGCAACGCCCTGAAGGCAATGCAATCTATATAAAACGGGTCAGGCCTTCCTGACGAATACGTGCAACTTTCCGTCCGCTTCCTCGATGCCGAGGTATTCGTTGCCCGTCATCTTCGCCCAATTGGGCATGTCCGCTTTAATGCCTTCATCGTCGGCAATGACCTCCAGTACCTGCCCGGCCTGCATTTCTTTGATCTTTTTGGCCGTATAAACAATCGGCATCGGGCAATAAAGGCCCACACAATCGACGGTTACATCAGATTTCATCTGCCTGCTCCTAAATAAAGAGGTTTATCTTGCTTTCCCTGGCCTCGGCAATATAGGTGGCCACACCAGCGTAGCTGTCGACGCCGTCAATAAAGGCGTCCTTGCCGATTCCCATCATACCCATACTTGTAGTGCACGCTATAAATTTGACCCCCAGCTCTTTGGCAGTTTTAATCAGTTCGTCCACCTGGGGGAAATTGATGTCCTTCATCAATCCCTGCATCATGGATTTGCCCATGCCCAGCATATGGAATTGGGATAGGGGAAGGCGCTTAGCGCCACCCCGGTTCATGGCATTGAGCATATTGCGCATAATGCCTTTGCTCCTGATGCTGCCCTCATTCTTCTTGATTACGTTCAAGCCCCAGAAGGTAAAAAAGATGGTTACGTCCATGCCGGAACTGGCCCCGCCCAGGGCTATATTGAACGCGGCCAGGGCCTTATCCATCTCGCCCGAAAAAAGGATGATGGTTATCTTCTCTTTATCCGCCATCGAATTTATCCAGCCCTACTTTAACGGCTTACCGCAACTCCGGCAGATAACGGCCGACTCCTCTATAATGATGGCGCCGCATTTTGAGCAACGGCCAAAGGTGACCTTGCAGACCTCGCAGAAAGGCGACTCCGCCACCACCAAATCGACATCGCAATAGGGGCAGGCACAACGGCAAATCAAGGGCTTGGTATTCTTCTCAGGTCCCGCAGGTATGTTCATGTTCATCCTCCTCTATTTCTTCCTTATCTGTTAAGCCGGGCATCTCTATTTTATTCTTTATGGCATAATTCCGGATGGCCTTTCTCAGGGCCTGCGCACCCAGGTTGGAGCAGTGCAACTTGTTCTTGGGCAGCCCCTCAAGCTCCCTGGCAACCAGGGCAGGTGTCAAAAGGAGGGCTTCCTGCAGCGTCTTGCCTTTGACCATATCGCTGGCTATGCTGGATACGGCAATGGCAGCGCCGCAGCCGAAAGTCTTGTATTTAACGTCCTCAATGCGGTTGTCCTTTACCTTTATATAAAAGGTCATCATATCGCCGCACACCGGGTTGCCTATCTCGCCGACCCCGTCGGCATCCTCTATTTCACCGACGTTGTGCGGGTTCATAAAATGCTGCATGACCTTCTCACTGTAAACAGGCATATCTCTATCCCCCTTTCTGCTCTTTTAAGTACCGCGAATACACCGGAGACATCTGCCGCAAACGGTCCACTACCGGCGGCAATTTCTCAATAACATAGTCCACGTCGTCCTCATCAGTATCCAACCCGAGGGTAAACAGCATCGAACCCTGGGCAAGTTCATGGTTGATGCCCATGGCCAGCAATACATGTGAGGCCTTCAAAGCGCGCGAGGTGCAGGCCGAACCGCTGGCCGCCGCTATGCCATGGCTGTTTAAAAGCATCAGGATCGATTCACCCTCGATAAACCTGATGCAGAAGCTGGCATAGCCCGGCAGGCGCTGCGCAGGGTGACCGGTCAAAATCGTGTGCTCCACCGTCTTCAATACACCGGCAATCAGCCTGTCCCTCAGCGAAGTGAGCCTTTTCATCCTGACATCAATTGCCTGGTCAGCCAGTTGGGCAGCTTTGCCAAGGCCGACGATGGCCGGCACGTCCTCCGTGCCGGGCCGCCTACCGCCTTCCTGTATGCCGCCGTCCATCAACGGAAGCATCCTGACACCCCGTTTCAACCACAGGGCCGCGCCGCCGCGGGGGCCGTTAAACTGGTTGCCCGCCAGGCTCAGGGCATGGACGCCCAATTCCCTGACCTTCACCGCTATGCTGCCTGTGCTCGCCACCGCATCTGTATGTAACAGCGGACCATCCGCAGCCAGGTTTTTAGCGATGGCCGCCACCGGTTCAATCGTGCCCACCTCGCCGTTGGCATGCATTATCGATACGAGGATAGTGTCCTTCCTGACACT
>JBFYUA010000124.1:0-3356 GCA_041300305.1 Dehalococcoidia bacterium
TGTGATTGTCACCATCATCCTCATCTACAAGTCCCGCCATACATATTAATACGGGGTAACGCGGAAATAGAAAGGGGGGACGGCGTTTGCCGTCCCCCTCTTGATTTTAGCGCCCTGAATATTCCCCGCTCTATTGCGCCGGCAGGCCCTTCCATTGATAATTCAAAGCCGGTAACGCTATGTGCCTGGTTAGCGGGTCCGCCCCTGTCCCTTCTGCAGCGTCACCGCTGAACTTCATGTCGAACTTGATATTATTGGGACACTTTAACTCCGGTGTAAGGATTTGCTTGCCGAAATATAGCGGCTCAATATTTGGGCAACCCCTGGGGGCAATGCAATCAGCAAGTTTATTTCCCCCCAGGTACAGGTCGTGGACCGCCCATTCGGTATTGTTGTTGGTTATGGTCCCCTGGTAGCGGTAAAAAGTGATGTTGTCTGCGATTTCTGTTGAACGCGTGATGACAATTGACAATGAAGGTTCGGTGGCCGGGGCGGCGCCGGCAAATGTAATCTGCGAAGGGTCACTTACAAATATTACGGGGGCGCTGTGATAAATAACGATTTTTCCTTCTGCTGCCATCCTGCGCCCTATAAACATCGACCGGTAACAAAACTTGGGTATGTCGCTTTCCCTGATGATCACCCTGAAATCAGTCCCTGTCATACCCCTCGACCACGCTTCATAGCTTGTTACGTGTTGATTGGGATGGTTGAAATACAGGACCAGCGCCTTGCCCAGGCCGGGGTCAATGAATACACCCAACTCCACGACCGTCCCTTCAACGATTACCTCCTGCCCGTTGTAGCTGCTTATATCATCTGAATTCGCTGCATATATGGTTATTTTCCCGGCAGGCGCCCCTGCTGTTTGGCTGTCCCGGACATCCGGTCCCGGCGGCGCCTCCCCTGCCGCCGTTTGATTATCGGCCAATGCCGGGGTATTTACCAATTGCGGTGACGCGGGCGGATTTGCGGCGCAGGCGGACAATAGGACAACAAGGGATACAAGTAAAGCCCACGGGATGTACCGGGTACGGCAGATATGCATAATTTTACACTCCTGTTGCCCCTGCATATTCCTGCTGGTTTCGAATATGCCCTTCGTTAATATTAATTAACTTAACCGCCGCTGTCAACCACTTCACAATCACCGGTCAAAGCCCCGGCTGCAGGGGAAAATCAGCGGGTGGAGTTTTACCGGGCTTGAATTGCGCACGGACTTTGTATATGATTATAAAGTTATCTTGGGGCGGCCACCTGAGTGGATTTAAATAAAGAGAACATGAACTGTATATATAAGCTATATGCGGCAGCGCCGCCGGGGAACAATTAGCAATCCGATGCAGGATAATACACGGTTCCTGGAAGTGACGGTCAACCCGTTTCCCTACTGGCTGGCGCTGGTGGCCCTCACCGCGGCCGAGGTGCTGACGGTCTACCTCCAGATCATGGCAGGCATTATCTGCCACGGTGTCCTGCTGGTGGTCTTCGTCGTCCAGTCCGCCCTGGCGCCGGACCGGGCGCAGCGCAACCTCTTCATGGCGCTCTGCCTGGCCCCGCTGATACGCATACTCAGCCTGTCCATGCCGCTGGCCCCCGTACCGCAAATCTACTGGTACCTGATTATCTATGGCCCGCTGCTGGCGGCCACCGTCGTTGTCATGCTCAATACGGGCCTGGGGCGGCGCGATGTCGGACTGGTCAGCCGGGGTTGGCCGCTTCAGGTCGTCCTGGGCGTCGTGATAGGCCTGGGGTTGGGCGTGCTGGAATACATAATACTGAGGCCGGTGCCCCTGGCCACCAGTTTCACTTTGCTGGGGGTGCTGGCGCCGGCTTTCATCCTGATCGTCACCACCGGCTTCGGGGAGGAACTGATCTTCCGCGGTGTGATGCAGACGCTCTCGGACAGGGTGATGGGTTTGTGGAGCGTACTCTACGTGAGCCTCATATTCGCTGTGCTGCACATCGGGCACTACTCGGCTCTGGATGTGGCCTTCGTTTTCCTGGTGGCGCTGCTCTTCACAGCTATAATGAAAAAAACAGGGTCACTCCTGGGAGTGACCCTTGCGCATGGCATTGCAAATTCTATGCTCTATTGTGTGATGCCGTTCCTCTTAACCTAAGATCTCGAGCACCTTGAGGGCAACTATCACGGCGAAACTTACAACCAGGGGTATGATGCTGATATTCAGGCAGCGGCTGACCAATTTCGCACGGCCGCCGTCCGAAGCCCCAACCAACTCCTTGGTGGTGAGCATGCCGATGAGCAGCAAAACAGCAAATATGCTTATTCCGGCCCCCACGCCCAGCATGGCTATACTTGTAATGCTGGTGATAGAGGTCACGGTTGTAATCGTGCTGACGGTCACTGTTGATATCATCTACTTCTCGCTCGCTTAACGCTACCCGTTTAACTTTTCCATCGGCTATGATATATTTGTAGTCTATTCTATGGTATATAAAATGTTTTGTCAAGACCTGATGTGCAAAAAATTTTTGCACGCTGAAAGGGCCGGCTACAGGCCATGGCAGCGATGGACGGCGGCATCAATTTCATCTTCGTGGGATCATCAAGATTTCTGAATGGATATTCAGTATTGAACGGAAAAATTATGTTATGGGCCGCGGTGCTGATGGCGCTGGCCCTGCTCATGCCGGCGGCCGCCTGCGGGCTGCCGTCCGGGCAGTCATTTTACGCGCCCCAGTCAGACAACGCTTCGCTACCGGGCAGGCTGATAGGGGTGGGTTTGTCTCCCAGGACAGCGCAGCCCTACGAGATCATAGACTTCTTCAAGACGGCCAGGGGCGCCGGCAATACGCTGGTCTGGTACGGGGACTGGAAGGAGTTCGAATATGCGCGCGGCTTCCCCACGCTGCTGGCGGAACAATGCTACTTGAACGGGCTGACGGCAGTTATCGAGGTGACCCCCTTCAACCAGGCGGGTGGCAGGCTGCTGCGCGGCCTGGACGAAAAAACGCAGCAAAAATACGTGGCCGGCGCGGCCGACTTCGCATCCAGGTACCGGCCGCGCTACCTGGGAGTGGGGGTTGATACGGACGCACTGTACACCCGTTCGCCGGCCGATTTCGAAAAATTTGTCAAACTCTTCGACCGCACCTGCAACGCGGTCAGGGCGGTATCGCCGGCCACTAAAATATTCACAGTATTCCAGCTCGAGAAAATGAAGGGGTTGCCGGGCGGGGGCAACGGTCCCTCCTCTGACCTGTGGTTCCTGCTGGATAAATTCCCCGGGGCGGACCTATTTGCCTTCAATACTTACCCGGGTATGATCTATCAATCGCCGTCAGGGATACCGGCCGACTATTTTACCTCGATCAAGGCGCACACAGATAAG
>JBFYUA010000140.1:0-6548 GCA_041300305.1 Dehalococcoidia bacterium
GGAGCCGCCCGATTCAGGATAAGGCCCGGTCAGCACGTAGCCGACGGCGCCTGACCACGGTTCACCATTGAGGGTGGCATTAACGCGCACTGTACCCCTTGACTGTGTGCGGAAATTCAGCGTGAATATGATGGTCCCGTTGGCCGCCAGGGTCTGCTCTGTGGACGGCGTAACACCGGCGAATGTGGACCCGATAGGGCCTCCGGTTTCATAGGTGATGACATAGCTGCCCGCCGGATGGCTGGTATAACTGTTGGGGATTGTGCTGCCCGAGATGGACCTTGGCCCCTGGATGGAATAGCTGATTGCGCCTGAGCCGACCGAGGTCTGCCAGGGGGCGCCATCAAGCATGGCATGCACCACGATGTTGCCGTAAGCCTGCTGGTGCACGAAATTCAGGGTGAAGGATACCGTACCGCCGGTACCCAGCGTCTGCTGTGCTGATGGAGTAATGCCCGAAAGAGCGGCGCCCTCCGGACCGCCGGAATTGTAAGTAAGCTGTACGTTTCCGGACGGCAGGCTGCTGACTGTAGCGGGGACGGAATGGCCCGTTTTTTCCGCCGGGCCGTTTATGGTGTAATGGGTGACGGTGTAGCTTAGCGGACCGGACCATGGCGCCCCGTTGAGCGTGGCGTTTATGAAGGCGCTGCCCGAGACGCTGCCGCTGCGGAAGATGAACGTGAAAGTGACGCCGGCGCCTGCGCTGAGGACCTGGGTCGGCCCGGGTGAGATGGCGCTCAAAGAGGCGCCCGCGGGGCCGCCGCTGTAATAGGTCACGGTATATGTTCCTTCTGACGCGTTGCCGTGGGAATAGGGAACAGAATACCCTGTCGAGCCCGAAGGTCCGCTGATGCTGTAATTGAGCGGCCCGTTCCAGGACGAGCCATCAAGTACAGCTTCAACCCTGATAATGCCCGGCGTTGCAGGGGGCGGAGTCGGAGGGATGCTGCCGGAGGTCAGAAAATAGCCGGCAGAGGTCCACTGGGACGCCTCGCCACCCCTCAGGGCGCGCACCCTCCAGAAATAGGTGCTGCCATTATTCAGAGTGCCGGGAGAAACAGGGTAGAGCAGGTTGGTCACATTGGTGGCATTTACCGTCAGTATTTTGAAACTGGCTTCCGGTGAAACCTGGACTTCATAAGTATTGTTTCCCACACTGACCCAGGTGAGAACAGCATATTGCGGGTCGATAGTAGCGCCGTTGGAAGGAGTGGCCAGTACCACACCCAGCGGGACCGGAACCACATTGCAGCCGATTAGAAAAAGTAATGAACACAACAGTACCAGCGCAATCTTTCGCATTACAACCTCCTGTAATTACGCGATGACCGGCAGTTCACTGCCGGGTAATTTAAGGCGAATTCTAAATAATAACACCGCAATAATAAATTATCCACTTTAGAAGACAACAATTCATACATGGCAACCTGGTCAGGATTCGGCACAGCGGATATCTGTTATAATTTGCTTCGACAGCACTGGAGCACTGCGGCACCGGATATAATAGCCCGATGGATCCAGGGAGAATAACGGATAGATGGGAATAACGGAGTCAATCGTCGAATTCGCGGTGAATTTTGTCGAAAGCGCGGGCTACCCGGGCCTGTTTATTCTGATGGTGATGGAGAGCACCTTCCTGCCCATCCCCAGCGAGGCCGTCATGCCGCCCGCCGGATTTTTAATTGAAGAAGGTGTGTTTAGCTTTCCCGCGGTGATATTTTTCGCTACCCTGGGCAGCATCGTGGGCTCGCTTATTTCTTATTTTATAGGCGCCTGGGGCGGACGGCCTTTCATCGATAAATTCGGTAAATATATGCTGCTGGACAGGCATCACCTGGCCATTGCAGAGAACTACTTCAACCGCTGGGGAAACATCACGATACTGGCAGGCCGGTTCATACCGGTGGTCAGGCACCTCATCTCTATTCCCGCCGGCATAGGGAAGATGAATCTGCCCAGGTTCATACTATATACAGCCATCGGCGCCGGCGCCTGGAATGCGCTGCTGGCCTGGGCCGGTTATATACTGAAGAGCAACTGGACCGAGATTACCAGGTACAGCCGTATCGGCGATGTGATAGTCCTGACCCTGATGGCGGCGGCGGTTTTATATTACGGCTACAGGATTTATAATTACTGGCGCAGCAGAAATCGAAGTTAGATATTTGAATTGCAGCAGACGCGGTACATTGATTGAGGAGGACGCAGGATGAATAGCGATGATTCACACCAAAGGCCGGAAGATCCCGGCAGCAGGGCGGAAGGTACATTGCCTGCCATGGATAATGACCTGGAAGTGGCATTCCAGGGAGAGGACGGCTCATTTGGCCAGGAGGTTGCATTCAATTTCTTTGGCCGGTCGGTTAAAACCAGGCAGTGCGATACCGTGGAGGAAGTGGCCGGCCTGGTTCAGCAGGGCAGCCTGGCCCATGGCATCGTCCCGGTGGAGAATTCACAGGACGGCAGCATAGGGAGTACCTACGACCTTCTACTGGAATCAAGCCTGATGGCCTGCGGCGAGGCGCAGATACGCACGACTTATTGCCTGGCCGGCAATAAATCATCAACCATAGCTTCACTAAAAAAAATCTATGCGCACCCGCAGGCCCTGGGGCAGTGCCAGGCTTTCCTGCGGCACCTGGGAAGTGAGCTTATCCCGACCTACCACACGCTTGGTACCGTGAAGATGATCAAGGAAAAAAGGCTTTCCGACAGTGCCGTTGTGGCAGGGGAAGGAGTCGCTTTTGCCGGCGACCTGAAGATACTGGCGCGGGAAATAGAAGATAACCGCTGGAATTCAACCCGGTTCTTCCTGCTGGGAAAACAGGACGCCCCGCCTACAGGCAGCGATAAGACCTCCATTGTTACATTGCTCAAGCATAAGCCGGGCACACTCTACCAGGTGATCAAGGAATTCGCCGAGAGGGAGATAAACCTCAGCAAAGTGGAAACGAGGCCAACCAGGAAAACGCCCTGGGAATATCATTTCTATATCGATTTCGAGGGGCACAGGCTCGACGGTAAAATCATGGAAGCATTGGAACGGGTCGGGCAGGCCAGCCTTTTTATGAAGGTGCTGGGCTCCTACCCGAGGGCCAGGCGCCTGTAATTTGCATGACTGTTAATTTGTATGATAACATGACCGCCTGATATATAGGCAGAAATTTAAAGGCAGAACACCTGTATATGCACGATAATAAATATATCTATCGAAAGTGACTCCGGACAGGTTGCCGCAACCCCGCGGCAATGCTGGAGTCACATCCCGCCAAATTAACCGCCCAACGGATGTCACGGTAACCTGTTAAGTATATCTAATTTTAAGGAGGATTCATTATGAGGCGAGTTATTCTATTTGTGGTACTGGCTGCTGTATTTGCGGCTGCTCCCCTGGTCGTCGGGTGCGCCCCTGCGGCCGTTCCGCAACCGCCCGTTCCCGCGGTGGTTGAAGCTAAGACGCTGACCATAGGCTGCACGCTGCCCTTCACCAACAGCCTGGGCATCGATACCAAAAAGGCGCTGGAAATGATAGTACCGGCCTTTAACCAGGCGGGGGGACTGACTGTCAAGGGCCAGAAATACAACATCAATATCATTATTTATGATGACAAATATACCGCGGACGGCGGACGCGCTGCCGTCGAAAGGCTGGTGAATGAAGACAAGGTCAATTTTATTGTGTGCCAGATAGGTTCGGCCCCCATCGTTGCGGGCTTGACGGTTACAGAACCTGCCAAAGTCCTGGTATTTTGCGGCGGCGCCTCGGATAAAATCATAAACCCAGCCAATAAATATACCTACGGAACAGCCAACTGGCGGACAAATTTAGCGCCCCTGTTCCCCCTGGTAAAGAAAGCTTTCCCCAACGCACAAACAATGGTAAACCTTTCCCCGGACGATGAGACAGGCAAAGCCCTGGCACGCGACAATGCGCGTGCGGCAACTGCCCAGGGCATCAAGGTGCTTGATTCAATATTTTACCCGCGCGATACCCAGGATTTCGCCCCGTTCGCAACCAAGATAATGTCGTTAAAACCGGATATCATGGACTACCCGGGCGCGGTGGCAGGCACACAGTTCGGGCTGCAGTTCAAGGCCCTTTACGAAGCCGGTTTCAAGGGCGCGCATATCAGTCCCATGCAGCCGAACATGGTGGAAGTGCTGGCGGTGACCCCCAAAGAGTCCATGGAGGGGCTTATCTCCATACTGTCACCCATGGAGGTGCCGCAGCCGTCTGAAATCTCCAGTAAATACAAGGCTGACTGGGTAGCTAAATACGGTACCTGGTCGGTGGCCAGTTTGAACTGGATTCCCGCTTTCTACGCGTTCGTAGCGGCGGTCAGGCAGGCGGACAGCCTGGACCCACAGGCAGTATCAGATTATCTTTCAACCAAAGGCGTGCAGTGGGAAAGCCCCAACGGCAAAGCCATGCTGGTCAAACGCCCCGATTATAAGAATGACCGCTTCTGCGATACCTGCGCTTCCCTGGATTTCGGCATCTATAAGAACGGTAATTACGAGTACCTGGCCACTGTTACGGCCGATGAATCACTGAAAGCTAATGAGGCCGCTTTCGGCGGGGGAAAGTGGAAATAGCAGGCCGCAGGTTAGCCTTAGCCGACCGTGAAATAATAAGACAATAATAACGAGGAGAAGCCTGTACCGGCTAACTGTACAGGCTTCTCCTGTGAGCCGCAAATGATATGACCCCCGGACTATTTATACAGCTGATTATAAATGCGTTGACGATCGGGTCTATCTATATCCTGATGGTGCTGGGACTCGATATCATCCTGCGCGGTACCAAGATACTGAATTTCGCGCACGGTCAGCTTTACGCTTTGGGCGCCTATATCATGTTCCTTTTCTTCCAGACGCTTAAACTGAATTTTGCGCTATCCCTGGCACTGTCCGGACTGGCCCTGGCGCTGGTGGGCGCACTCAGCTACCTGGGGGTGTTTGCCGTCCTCAACCGGCGATTTACCGTTAGCACCACCTTTTCTTACCGGCTGCTGTTGAGCGCCATGGCGTCGGTTGGCCTGATGATGATGCTGCAGCAGGGCACACTGCTATGTTTCGGCACACAGGAACTCGGTATACTGTCGCCCTTTTCACAGATAATTGATGTTCTGGATGTCAGGATCTCGCTATCACGCATAGTCATAATATTCCTCAGCGTGGCCGTCTGCCTTATGCTTTACCTGCTGATGTACAGGACCTCCTTCGGCAGGCTACTGCGCGCGGTGAGTTACGATCCCGAGGCTGTCACATTGCAGGGAGTGAATACCTTCTGGATTTTCGTGGCGTGTTTTGCACTGGGAAGCGGGTTGGCAGGCCTGGCGGGGGGGATAATCGCCCCCTTATTCTCGATAACCCCTTCCATGGGCCAGAATATTATTTTCATTACCTTCCTGGTTTTACTGGTGGGAGGTATAGGGAGTTACCGCGGCACTATTGTCGGCGGTTTGCTGATCGGTTTGCTGCTCAGTTTCGGTTTCCAGTTCCTGGGTGGGATAGCCGAGCTTTTTGTTTTTATGCTGGTAATTGTCATCCTTATTTTTAAGCCGGGAGGGTTGCTTGGTGAAGCTGCTGAATAGCCCTGCCATGATTAAGGCTGATCGTTACAAGTGGATAGCCATAGCTATTACATTAATAGTCCTGGCGGCGCTTCCCCTCTGCATAGAAAACAACTATATCAAGCACCTGCTCATCATGGCATGTATCGGGGCCATGCTCGGCATGACCTTCAGCATGTTGTACAGCGCGGGGTTGATCACCCTGGGCGCGGCAGCTTTTTACGCGGTGGGGGCTTATTCGTCCACCATCCTGGTGATGAACACCGGGCTTTCCTTCTGGGCAGCGATACCGCTGACACTCATCATCGCTGCCGTGCTGGCGCTGGGCTTTGGTGCGGTCTTCGTGCGGAACGCCGGTGTGGCCTTTGTCATCATCACTCTCATCTTTGTGCAGGTAGTCGTACTCGCCGTGGCCCAGGTTGAATTCCTGGGAGGGTGGGGAGGGATAATCGGCATACCCAGGCCCGACCCCCTCGGAAATGTGAATTTTGCGACGAAGACCGAATTCTATTACCTGGTGCTGGCCATGCTATTGCTGACCGTCGTGGTTTTCAACGCGCTCTATTCTTCGAGGATAGGCCGCGCCTGGCGCGCCATCAAACTCAGCCCCAATCTGGCGGGTACCCTGGGCATAAACCCCTACCGTTACAGGCTGCTGGCCTTCGTGGCCGGTTCCACTGCGGCGGCGCTGGCCGGTTGCTTTTATGCTCATTATGCCCAGTCTATTACGCCGGGCGCTTTCGGGGGCTGGCTGAGCATTTACGTGCAATTGTACGCGGTGCTGGGAGGGCTGGAATTCTATATCCTGGGACCGGCCATCGGCGCGTTGGTAATGACCTTTGTACCGGAATACCTGCGTATTGTCAAGGAATGGGAGCCGATCATCACAGGTATACTCTTGTTGGCCGTTATCCTTTTCTTCCCGGGCGGTATACTCGGCACCATTAAAAGCCCGCAGGCTTTGAACATGGG
>JBFYUA010000160.1:0-5111 GCA_041300305.1 Dehalococcoidia bacterium
CTGTCTGCGCCCAGCAGGCGCCTGAGGTCCCGGCCCAGCGCTTCAGAGCTTATTCCGGTGGTTTTCATGGTCCCTCCCCCTATCCTGCCGGTTTATTCGAATCGCAGCGGACCCCGGCGCCACCCGGCCGGCCTACGAGTATTCGCAGCCTTTGAGTAAAGCGGCCTTGTTGAGTTCAAGCTGCTTCTTGTCTTTGGAAAGCATCTGGTTTAGTACCTTGATAATGCTGGTGGTGGTGGTTACCTGCGTATTGGCGATGACCGCGCCCAGGGCGATGTGGTTGCCAACCGACTCCTCACCCAGTTCCCTGGCCGCTTCCACCGTGGGGACATAGACCACCTTGATATCGTGCCGGTGAGATTTCGTTTTAACCAGGGAGGTATTGACCACCAGCAGGCCGCCCGTCTTGACGGTGGGTTCCAGCATCTTCATAGCCGCCGGGTTCATGGCCACACCTATGTCGGGGTGGGTGATGAAAAGCGAACCTATCCTTTCGTCCGAGATATTTACGAAGCAGGAGCACATGCCGCCCCTTTTCTCGCCGCTGTAATAGGGCAGCCAGGTTATATCAAGCCCCGAGCTGAAGCCTGAATCCGCCAGCAGCCTGCCGATAAAGAGCACACCCTGTCCGCCGAACCCCGAAATGGTTATCTCCCAGTTCATTCCCTGTCCGCCTTCTTTAAAGCTGCCACCGCGGGCAACACCTTGAATTCGCCCAGCGGGAACTGCGGTATCATGTTCTTGATCATCCAGTCGGAGGCGTTGACAGGTTCCACCTTCCAGTTTATCGGGCACATGGACAGCACCTCGACCATGGCAAAACCGAGGCCGGCAAGCTGCGTGCGGAAGGCCAGGTTGATGGCCCTGGCTGCTTTACGCACGTTGGCCGGGGTGTTCACGGCCACCCTGGCAATGTAGGCCGGCCCGTCCAGCGTGGCCAGCATCTCGCTCATCCTGATAGGCCAGCCCGATTGCACGGAATTCCGGCCGCCCGGCGTGGACGAGGTATACATGCCCATCAGCGTGGTCGGGGCAAGCTGGCCACCGGTCATGCCGTAGGTAGCGTTGTTGGCAAAGATGATGGTTATCTTCTCGCCGCGTGCGGCGGCGTGCACGATCTCGGCCGTGCCGATGGACGCCAGGTCACCATCGCCCTGGATGGAAAAAGGCACCAGTTCCGGCCGGCAGCGCTTGATGGCCGTGGCCACGGCCGGCGCGCGCCCGTGCGCCGCCTCCATGCCGTCCACCTTGTAATACTCGTAGGCGGTCACGGTGCACCCGATCGAACCGATGCAGATCGCCCGCTCGTGCAATTTCAGGTCGTCCAGCGCCTCACCCACCAGCCGCTGGATGATGCCGTGCCCGCAGCCCGGGCAGAAGTGCGTCGAACGGTCCACCATGATATCGGGACGTTCGAATATCACGTTCTCGTAATCGTTTCTTTCAGCGTTGCTCATATCAATCTCAATTACATCAACAAATCTATCGTTTCAAATATAGGGTCAGCTTCCAGAGGCACGCCGCCGTAGCTGTTGACCAGCTTTATCTCGTTCTGGTTGCCCACCGCTATGCGGACGTCCTCTATCATCTGGCCGCCGCTCATCTCGGCCACCACGAATTTGCATCCCCTCTCGGCGAGGTCGGCCAGCGGCTGGTAAGGGAAGGGGAACACCGTGATGGGCCGCACCAGGCCGACGCGCAGCTTGTTCTTGCGCGCTATATTCATGGCGGTTATGGCCGACCGGGCGGCGCTGCCGTAGGCCACTAAAACGATATCGGCGTCATCGAGGTTCAACCCTTCGTACCTGACCTCGTGGACCCGCATCCTCTCAAATTTCTCCAGCAGCAGCTTTATCCTGCGGGGATGGTCGATGGGATTCATTTCAAAGGAGTTTATCAGGTTCTTGGGCCTCCCCTTAGCGCCGGTCAGGGCCCATTTCTTCTCATGCAGCTTCCTGACCTTCTCACGGATGGTGACCGGCTCCATGGCCTGCCCCAGGAACCCGTCGGCAATCACCAGCACCGGGTTGCGGTACTTGTCCGCCAGGTCAAAGGCCAGCATGGTCAGGTCCATCATCTCCTGGACGGTGGAAGGCGTCAAAGTTATCAGGTAATAGTCGCCGTGGCCCCCGCCCCGGGTGCACTGCATGTAATCCCCCTGCGCGCCCCCTATGTTGCCCAGGCCGGGACCGGCCCTCATGATATTGACAATCACGGCCGGCATCTCCGCACCCGCCATATAGGATATGCCCTCCTGCTGCAGGCTGAAGCCGGGACTGGAGGTGGAGGTCATGGTGCGGAAACCAACCGCGGCAGCCCCGTAAACCATGTTGATGGCCGCCAGTTCGCTCTCCGTCTGTAAAAACACCCTGCCCAATTCCGGCATGCGGCGCGCCATTAATTCCAGCAGGTCATTCTGGGGTGTGATGGGATAACCGAAATAGGCCTGGCATCCGGCTAATAAAGCGCCTTCGCCTATGGCAATATTACCACCCATCAGGGTCCTTTCAGGCATCAGTCGGCTCCTCGAAGGAATTTTTTCAGGAAATCGTGTCGCTTTCTGATTTGCGGCAGCGGTAAACTGAAATGGCGATATCAGGGCACATGATTGCGCACGACTTACAACCCGTGCATTCGTGCGCTTTGTCCGCTTTGACCTCGGCATAATTGTAACCGAGGCGGTTGATCTCTTTGGAGGTCCCTATGATGTCCCTGGGACAAACTGCGATACAATAGTGGCAGGCCTTGCATTTATCCTTATCAATAACTATGCAACTGGTTTTACGGTCTTCAGAGGTCAACAATTCAGCATACCTTCATAAAATGCTACGGCAAAAAAAGACAACCGATGAATAGTCTACATAGGCGGGAATTCCCTGTCAAGATTTTTGCGGTTTTCAAAAATTATTCCGCCCTGTCTTTATAGCGTCCCACGCAGACAATGTACTGTTTTCCGTCACTGCCTGTCACCAGCCTGTAATAAACGGATTTATAATACAGCCCGATCTTGCCGGGCATGGTGAATACATAGTCTTCCCAGCCGGTCCCGTCCTTGAGCGCGCCATCCACGATATTGTCCCTGAACAGCCGCCCGGCCATATCCGGCACCCCTTTGAGGTTGCGCCCCACTACGGCAGGGTTATTGGCGTTGGCGGCCTCGGTAACGTATTTGTCGAAGACATAGACATAGAGGTCCGGCCTGTCTTTGTCACGGTAGGGACTTTCCCCGGCATTGATTTTCTTTATGGTCCCGGCGGAGTCCGCCTTGATATCGCCGGCCGTCTTGTCGGTCAGCTGGATGACAACGTCTTTGGCAATAGTGTCGGCGGCATAGCGCGGCAGGGCATAGCTGGTAATGGCGTTTTCATAGTAGCTCATGGCGCCCGGCTGATCAGCAATTTTCAACTGGTCAAGGGCCTTCTGCCAGGAAACGATGATGGCATCGGGCGCCTGCCTGTTAAAAGCGATATACCACTCTGTCCTGCGCACATAGGATACCGCTTCAATCTCGGCCGGGTTAATCCCCGCCTTGTAGGCCAGGAAATGCAGCCCCTCGGAAGGCCCCAGCCAGAGGTCCACCTTCCCGTCCACCAGTTTTTTGATGCACTGCAGGTCGTTGTCACTGACGTCGAGATTGGTGAAGCCCTTCTCAATCAGGTAAAGCTGGTTTGAGTCATTTTTATAAACGGCTATGGACTTCGCTTTTCTGGCGTCGTCCAACGATGTTATCCTGATATCCGACCCTCTTTTAGCATAGAACCACTCGTCGGCAAATCCAATTGGCCCGACCCACTTGAACATCTCCTCACGGAAAGGCATACGTCCGGTGGAATAAAGGGCGGCGCCGGGCTGCTTCTGGACCAATTCATAGCCCTCGGACCACGGTTTCATCTCGATGACCGCATCGCTGCCGGTATTTTTTATCAATGCCCGCACGATGTCGGTCGATTGACCGGTGATATTCCCCCGCTCGTCGCTAAAATTATAGGGCGGGTTCTCCTCCGTAACGATCAGGAGTTTGCCTGCCGCTATATTGGGATTGCAGCCGGAAACCAGAATGAGGACAGCCAGTAGAACCACTGCCAGACCTTTCATTGCGCTTGCCTCCAGATTAATCAATACCATTATTTTTGACACACAGAACGAACCATATTTTTACACATGAACGCCAAAAATGTCCAAATTTCGGGCGCCCCGCTCCTGCAACAGCAAACCCGTTTTCATTTTTCAATCCTATACATATCGGCCCATTTCCTATATCATTATCGGCACATTTCATTGATTGACTGGGCAATTAGTCTTCAGGCAGGCCGCGGCGGGCGCCGGCGCTTTGGCCCGGTCGGTTGATCGATAATATTAGCTGAAATGCGAGGGCCGTGTAATGGTTAAGAAGGAAATAAGGGCTGTGCCCCTGAACAAAACCAAAAAAGGCGGTGTGAAGCTGAACCGCCTGCAAAGGGGCAAGCAAATTGCCAGCTTCCGCAAGAGGCAGATAACGCGCGCCGCCTACGAGATAATTGCCGAAAAGGGCTACAACAATTTCACCATGATGGATATAGCCAAGCGGGCGGGCGTTTCTTCAGGCCTGATACATCACTACTTCAAGGACAAGGAAAACATGCTGGTTACCCTGCTGCGCGAGATGCAGCAGAACATACGCCAGTCCCTGGAACAGAGCATCGGGCCGGTGGCCGACCCCAAAGAAAAACTCGCCATATTTATGGACCAGGCCTTCGGCCTGGTCGAAAATGAGAAGGAATATATTTATGTCACCTTCGATTTTTTAACGCAGATCAAGTTCAATGAACGGATGCAGCGCATATTGAGCAAGCTCTACCGCGGATACCGGGAGACTATTGTAATGATCCTGAAGGAAGGCAAGGACAAAGGTATCTTCAATGAAGTGGACGAGCACTACGTGGCAACAATCTTCGTTTCGCTGCTGCTGGGATTCGAACAGCAGTATATAGTTGACAGCACTGCCTTTTTTTACCGTGAATATACCACGAGAATAAAGAATTACATTTTCGACCTGGTGGCAATCAAGAAATAGGCGAGGGGCTGTCTAAAACCGATGTGCAGTGGGGACAGCGGGAAGCTTCCAGCGCTAT
>JBFYUA010000184.1:0-3098 GCA_041300305.1 Dehalococcoidia bacterium
GGTGTACAAACGCGCGGGTAATTTGAAGAAGATCAAAAGCTCTTATTGAGCTGATGCTGACGACCTGGAGGAAGCGCGCCGGGCGTTGTCCGACCAGGGCAAGTCCGGGTAGCTCTCTACACGATTTTTCTAGGGCTCACCTGAAGGAACTCACATACAGCTAAATTTGTACGGAGGAAACATCCGTGCGGTATTCATTGCGTAGGGCGTCTTGCTGTACCTCATTACTGATTATCTCCTCTTTTTCCAGCCGCCCGTCACGGAAATACAATACACGGTCGGTGAATTGCCGCTGTTCCGGCTCATGTGTCACCATGAGGATGGTCTGGCCGAGTTCATCGCACACCCGGCGCAGCAGGCGCAGCACTATCCCCTTGTTCTCGGTATCCAGGTTGGCGCAGGGCTCATCGGCGAAAAGTATCTTCGCCTTATTCACCAGCGCCCGGGCGATAGCCACCCTTTGCTGTTCACCGCCGGACAGCTGGTGGATGAGGTGGTGCAGCCGTCCGGAGAGGCCGACTGTATCCAGCATTTGGCGGCTGATATTTAAATATTCCCTGCGTTTCATTCCCAGCAGCAGCAGCGGCAGGAAAGTGTTCTCGATAGCATTGAGCTCGGGTATCAGGGCATATTCCTGGAAGACATAGCCCAGGTGCCGCAGCCTGAAATCGGTCTTTTTATGGTCCGGCAGGGTGGATACATCGATATTATCAAGTGAGATCCTGCCGGCAGTGGGCGTATCAAGCAGGGCCAGTTGGTGCAGCAGGGTGGACTTGCCGGAACCGCTGGGACCCATGACGGCGATAAACTCGCCCTGCCGGACCTCAAAGCTCACACTTTTAAGGGCATGTACAGGCACATGGCCTTCGTAGGTTTTCTTCAGGTTATCTACCTTGATCATAAGTATCTTAGCCCCAGATGGCCCGGATGATATTCTCCCTGGCGACGCGCCACGATGGTATCAGCCCGGCGATAACGCTCACGATAACCAGGCTGACAATGCTGGATACGAACTCGCTCCTGACGATAAACAGGCTGACCTTACCCATGGGGAAGGTCAGAGGATTGGCCACGAAATATGGCCTGGCGGCGAATTCAATCACCGTTATGCCAACGCCGATGCCGACAATGGCGTAAAACAGCGCCAGCAGCACATAGGACATTACGATAATGCTTTCCTTCATGCCGATGGCCTTCATAATTCCTATCTGCTTCCGGCGGCTGACCGTGGCGATAAAGATAACGATAAAAATAGTTACGCCGGCTACGGTCAGCCCTATAAACAGGATAATCCTCTTGATGATGTCGAAGCTCTGGGCGATGCCCAGCACCAGGCCGATAAAGTCCTGCCACGGCCGTATATCCTGCAGGGCCACCCCGGCCTGCCTCAACTGTTGTATGTAGTATTCTTCGGGATAAGCTTCATCCGTCTTGATCAATATTTCAGAGGCGCGGTCGCGCATGCCCAGCACCGATTCCATCTCCTTCTGTGTGACAAACACGGTCATATCCGCCAGCGGAAAGACGGTGGAATAGATGCCCTTTATGGTGTATTTACGCACGGCGCCGTTGTGATAATAGATGGTCACTTCGTCGCCCGCCCTGGCGCCTTTGAGCGATTGCACCTCCAGGCTGGCGCCGAAGCCGCCGGATACCTCTCTGCCCATGATTAACTGATCCCGGTCGCCTTCATCGAGGTACTCGCCGTCAACCATGAATTTGTGCACATCCGATATTTGCATCTCTTCACGCGGGTCAATTGACTTGACCGGCCAGCTGATAGTCCTGATGTCTTTGCCCGTCTTGTCCGGGTCGTATTCAATGATGGCCCCGGTTACATACCTGGCGCTGCATCCCTCCACCCCCGGGATGGCATTGATTTTGCGTTTGAGCATGCTTGCCTGCTTAATATAGTCTTCTTTATTGCCCCACGGGTCTTTACCCGGCTGTACAACAATATTGGCCACATAGTTACTCTTGGTTTGCACCCAGATAAGGTTGACCGCCCCGCTCAGTATGCCCGAGATGATATTGATCTGGACGAAGGCCAGCGTGGTGACGATAATAGTCAGTATCAGCGTCCCCCTGTTTCCCCGCGTCACATATTTATAGAAAAGAAAGAACGCTGCCTGGAGATCGTTAAGCATATTCTATTTCCCGCTTGCAGTAACCTGCTCTTTGCGAAATCTTTTTAAGCCATACATCAACAGGTTGGTTAATTCGCCGGTCATTTGCTGCGTACGCGCTTTTCGAAAAGGGCTGGATTTACCTTCAAGACTGGAAAGCATCGTTATCCCTATAATAATACCGGCGAAGGTGCGGGCCATGATGGCTTCATCTACGTGGCGGAATTCACCCTCTTTGACCTTTTTCCTGATAGCAGTTTCGATCGTTTTCAACACAGGCTGCAATACTTTTTCGCAATACTGGCGCCTCAGCGCGGAGTTGCGCTGGATCTCAAAGAAAAGAAAGAGTATTTTCTGCGCGTTGGCTAAACCAGCCTGCAGGCGGTCTTCGACCAGCGCAGAGAAAAAGCTATCGGTATCAACGGTATTTGCATCGGCCACAATATGGTCCAGGTTGCCTAATATCAAGTTCTGCGTAATCAGGGAAAGTAGTAAATCGTGCTTGCCCGCATAGTAATTATAGATTGTGCCAACCGATGTGCCGGCCTCCTGTGCCACATCCGCCACAGTGGCCTGGCCAAAACCCTTGCGCGAAAAAACTGCCAGCGCCGCCTTCAGGATTTGGCCCTGCCTCCTGGCCGTTAACAGTTCCTTTCTCTGCAGTCGGTTAACCATATAAACCGATAAAAGAATGAATATTCATTCAATAATAATATTAGCAGCCAACGATGATGTTGTCAATATCAGGCGTGGAAATCCGTAGGACCAGGGGGGGTGTCTGTTCGCAGTTTGCAGCCGGATCTGAGATTGCATTTAACTGTTTGTATTTCCTGCGGGTATTAATTCTCGTTACCCTGCCCTGCACAGTACGAATTATCGCTCTTGTCCATGACCTAAGTACTACTTTTTACCTGTCGGATTCATTGAAAACCACCGGTGGTGGTGTTATACTGTCTGTATGGTGGAGTAAGG
>JBFYUA010000190.1:0-11310 GCA_041300305.1 Dehalococcoidia bacterium
GCAGCGTGGCCGAATCGTTCTCGTACTTTGGAAAAACACGGAACCTGCATTTCAGCAAGGTGGTGAGCTACGGCAATGCCTCCGACCTCGACTGCCCGGATTTCCTGGAATATATGGCGGACGACCCGCAGACCAGGGTCATTGCCCTCTACATAGAAGGTTCGAAAAACGGTAAAAGGTTACACGACGCTTTGCGATATGCCGCCGTCCGTAAACCGGTCGTTGCTATCAAGGGAGGCCTGACCCATAACGGCAACCGCGTGGCAAAATCGCACACGGGGCAGTTGACCGGTACGCCAGAGGTCTGGAAGGCGCTGTTCCGGCAATGCGGTGTGGTGCAGGTCAATAATCATGACGAACTGGTCAATACTATAACCGCTTTCAGCCACTCGATATTACCTAAAGGGAACCGTGTGTCCCTGATAAGCAACTCGGGCGGTTTCAGCGTTATCCAGACCGACCTGTGCGCCGCCGAAGGCATGGAGGTCCCGCGTTTCAGCGATACAACGTATAAGGCCCTGCGGCAGCTTGTTCCCCTGGCAGGCACCAGCATAGGCAACCCGCTCGATGCCTGGCCCATTTTTTACAAGGTATTTCAGAAAGAGGGCGGACTGACCGATATTATAAAAGTGGTGGCCTCGGATGAAAATATCGATTCACTTGTTTTCATGTTCGACCAGTTCAGGTATATCCGGCGGGCGCGCAGGCACGAGGCATTTGATCATATGAAGCTGGTCAGCGGGATGATGATCGAGGGCAGCCTCTACTGCAGGGATGTACTGGGCAAGCCGGTCTTCCTCAGCGTATCGCTTGACCCCTTCCTGGAGGATGATGAGGACAGGCGGGGTAACCTGATGCTCAAACAGGCTTTCGAACAAAATCACTTCCCTGTTTATGCTTCAAGCGAGGTGACCATCAAGGCGCTGGCCAGGCTTTACAAATATGCGGCGCAAACCGGGCAGGCCATAGCCTGAAGTACGAATTTATCCGGCCATTAACCGGGGAAAAGGATTAAATTAGTGAGGCAAGTGTTGTAGTTGCGTGACGCGGGTCACATAAATGGGAGCGCTAACGCGCTATAGTGCGTGGTAATTATTTCAGGATCAGGAGGAACGTTTAATGGGCAAATCACTCAAGGGCACCAAGACCGAGCAGAATTTACTCAAGGCCTTTGCGGGCGAATCGCAGGCCAGGAACAGGTATAATTATTTCGCCAGCCAGGCGCGCAAGGATGGTTTCATACAAATAGCCAGCATATTCGAGGAGACAGCGGGAAACGAGAAAGAGCACGCCAAGGTCTTCTTCCAGTACCTGGAAGGCGGAGACGTGGAGATAGTGGCCGCTTACCCGGCCGGCATGATAAAGGACACCAAATCCAACCTCGAGGCGGCCGCTGCGGGCGAGAATATGGAGTGGACCGTCTTATACCAGGAGTTCTCTAAAGTAGCCAAAGACGAGGGCTTTCCTGAAGTGGCCAGGTCATTTCAACAAATCGCCGAGGTGGAGAAATTCCACGAAGGACGCTACAGAAAGCTGATCAAAAATATTGCAGGCAGTGAGGTTTTTAAAAAGAAAGAGAAGACAAAGTGGCATTGCACTAATTGCGGTTACATTCATGAAGGCACAGAGGCGCCTGCCGAATGCCCCGCCTGCAGGCATCCGCAGTCTTATTACGAACTGCTGGCCGAAAATTATTAATAGGGACGCGGCGGGAAATTCGCAAAATACGGCTGCCGTCCCTATTGTAAAGTAGGGCGGAATTGAGGCAATTAGACCGACAGCTTCTTATAAAGCATCGGCAGCCTGTGTGGCAGGGTCTCGATGTCGTCGAGTACCTCGTATCCGATATCGTTGCACATGGTGCGCAGGTAATCGTTGCCGGCGGAGTCCACGGTCAGGCAGAAGGGTATGATGTTCTTCTTTGAGGCTTCGATGAGGGCCATCTTGGTATCGTGGATGGCGTATTCCTTGTCATCGTCATCGTAGCCGTAAAGGGAGTCCTGGGGGTAGCCGTCGCTGACCAGGAAAAGCAGCTTGAGCGCACTGCCGCAGGCGTCGAGCTTGGCGATGGTATGGCGTATGGCCGGGCCCATGCGTGTGCCGTGGATGGGGGCTATCTGGTCCACGCGCCGCTTGATCTTCTCCGAAAAAGCTTCGTTGAGGTCCTTGATTACAAGGAACTGCACCTTGGAGCGGCCATGTCCGGAGAAGCCGTAAATACCGTAGTGGTCGCCCAGCGACTCGATAGCGTGACAGAGCAGGACGATGCTCTCCTTTTCGATATCAATGATGCGGCGGCGAGGCTGCATGACGAATTTCATGAAGTCGTACTTGATCGAGTCGTCATATTGCATGGTCGGGCGGTTCTTGCTGATGAGGTCGGCGGTGGAGCCGCTCATATCCAGCAGGAAGGCCACCGCGACATCACGCTGGATCTTTTTCTTCTTCGTGTAGACCTTGCCCGAGGGCGTATGCCCGGCGCGCTTGTCAATTAATTCGCCGATGACCAGGTCGAGGTCAAATTCGTCACCATCGTCTAAATTCTTGGCCTTGTAGAGCAGTTCGGCCGGCAGCTTTTCGAACTGCCGTTTGATCTCGATGGCCAGGGTCCTGCGGCTCTCCAGGGTCTTGTCGTAAAAGTAGCTGCTGCCCTCGCCCAGCACCTTTTCCCTGATGCAGCACCATTGTCCCACATAGCGTTGGGCGCGGAAATCCCACTCATCATAGTAGGTCAGTTTCTCCTCCGCCTCGGGGGGTATAGGTGTGATGGCGTCCGCCGGATTGTAGCGGTCAACCTTCTGGTACTTGTCCTGTGAGAACTGGACCACCTGCACGCCGCGCGGGAGGTCCGCGGCGGAAAGGCCTGTGCCCGAGAGGAACTGCGCGTCTTTGATGTCTGAGATGCCAATTTTCTGATCGCCCAATTTCTGGAGTTCCTCGGCGGTCATGGGCATGCCGGACTTTGGTCCGCTGCCGGCCCTCATTTCCATGTCGAGCTTCATGTTATCCATATTGAAATTGCCCATGAATTCCTGCCCCTCAAGGTCGGAGACGTGGGGTTCGCGGTTCTCGCTTGTGTAGCCGCCCGCACTGGTAGCAAAACTTTTTTTAGGTATTTTGCGGGCAAGTTCATAGATGCGGATGGCGGCCTCGGCAGCATCCTCTACCGTGGCGTGGGCCTGGCACAGGTGGTCGAGCACATCTTTGGCTGCATTGAGAGGTACATAAAGGGCATCTTCATCCACAGCCAGAATGGCGTTTATCTCGAGTCCTTCCAGCATCTCGATAAAGGCGCGGCGCAATGTCATGGCAGTCACCCGGGAAAGCGCCAGCAGGGTGCCCTCCTGCATGCTTTGGTAGCTGCGCTTGATGCCGGGGTAATAATATTTGACCAGGTAATTGATGCGGGCGTTCTCAACTGCTACGAAGACCAGCGCAGCCAGCAGCCGGTCGTTGAAGAGGGCCAGATATTTCTCAAAGGAATTGCTGCCGTGTCCCTCCTCACCTTTCAACTGGTAGCGCAGGTTCTCGAATAGCGTCGACTCTTTCTCGAAAATGAAATCGAACGAGCCGAATTCCACATGGGCGACCTGCTGGGTAACTGCCGACTTGTACCAGCCGAAATTATCGTCGTAGCCGGGATATTCCATGAAAGAGGCAGGGACGGCGACGCTGACGTGTCCGTTGGGGGCATTCCCCGAGGCCAGCAGCCGCCACCAGGTATTGCGCAGAGAGGTCAGGGCGCCTTCACCGGCGGATATATCCACCTCTTTGCCGGTCAGGGCCTGGCAATATACCTGTAAAACGGGCTCAACAGATGCGAATTCTATGCCGTAATACCTGTCGCCGGCGCCGGCGTCGGCCTGTTGCGTCTTAGGTTCTCTATTACTCATAGTACCGTCCGGCCGGGAGCCTATTCAAAAATGGCGGTGACGACTTCCTTGAGCGATTTCTGTATTTCAACATCGTCGGTTATCGACCAGACAGCCGCCACCTCGCAGGCGCGCCTGGCTGGTATGCCCTGCTTGATGAGCCGGGCGGCATAAATGAGCAGGCGGGTGCTGATGACCTCGGAAAGGTCCTGCTCTTTGAGGTTGCGTATTTTTTCACCCAGCCTGGCCAGCCTGCCGGCGGTATCTTCACTTATCCCAGCCTCGTGGGCGATTATCCTGGTCTCGATGTCTTTGGGTGGATGGGTGAACTCGATAGCAATGAAGCGCTGGCGCGTGCTGTGCTTGAGGTTCTTGAGTATGGACTGGTAGCCCGGGTTATAGGAGATGACCAGCATGAAGCTGTCGCTGGCTTCCAGCATTTCACCTTTCTTCTCGATATATAACGAACGGCGGTGGTCGGCCAGCGGGTGGATAAGCACAATGGTGTCCTTGCGTGCCTCAACTACCTCGTCTAAGTAGCAGATGCCCCCGCTCTTGACCGCGCGTGTCAGGGGCCCGTCCACCCAGCGTGTGGTGTCTCCCTCCAGCAGGTACTTGCCCACCAGGTCACTGGCGGTGAGGTCTTCGTGGCAGGCGATGGTGATGAGGGGTATATCATCGTGATGCACGTGATGTGACCGGGGGTTGGCGCGTTCCTGCCGGCTCATGAGGTAGGTCATATATTCCAGGAAGCGGGTCTTGCCGCAGCCTGTGGGGCCTTTGAGGAGCACGGGTATGCGCTCCGCATAGGCGGCCTCAAATAGCGCCACCTCATCTTTGAGCGCCAGGTAAAATGGTTCTTCGGTGATGAAGTATTCCTCAATAATATGGGACTTGTAATCGTGGTTTTTGGCTTTGTGAGGCATGCGTTATGCTCCGGCTGTTTAATTCTGGTTCCAGATGATAATTTTATGACTTGCGGGCCAAGTTGGCAATTTATCAGGTGTGGAGTGGCCCGGGCCAGGGTAATGAGGCGTCTTTGGAGACAGGCAGCTATTTAGCGGCGGCCCCTGTCCCCGTTCCTGCCGGTTATGCCCCCCTTATTTTCAGTGGGTGGGGTCGCAGGATTCTGCCTGATGATGCGGCCCTTGAACTGGATGGGAGGCGTGGGGTCGATGGGGTGGTGCTGGACGATGCGTACCGGCTTGACGATATTGGCCGGGTTGCCGCTGCGCGGGGCTTCCTTGATGGTATGGTGGATTATGCCTGGCGGGGCCGCCTGTCCGCCGCCGGCCATGGCCCTCTGATACCCGGGGCTGTTTTCGATGGTGTGGTGTATGTTTCCCGAGGCCTGCCCCTTATTCTTCTGCGTATTTGACAGTGGCGCCTGGCGTACCGTGTGGTGGATCGTTTCGCCGGGGATGAAAGCAGATTGTTCCCTGGCCGGTGCATGGGGCGGGCGGAAAATCTCATGGTGCACCTTGACGCCGGGGGGCAGGTTCGCGGAGGTCTTTTGCGCCACGCTTTTTTCAGGGGCCGTGCGTGAGCGTATGAATTCCTCACGGTGCTTGAATTCAATGTTTGGCTTATTAAGCTCCTTAAGCGGCAACTGGCCTGCCTGGATGGTCCTGACTTCCCAGGTTATCTCCCTGCCGCGTATGGTGTCTACCTTATAGACATATTCAGGGTACATGCGGACCGGATGTGCCGGGCCGTGTTCTGCGGCGCCCCGTTTACGCACCAGCAGGCTGATGCCGATGGCGGTGGTGGCCGGTTCGGGCGCCAGGATCAATGCGATGGCAACAACATCGAGTACTGCGTCCTTGGGTGTGTAAGCAACAGTCAAATCAGGCGCCTTTTAAATATCAGTATAATTCTATATTCAGGCCCTGGCCTGCAGCCAGGTAATCCTGTCCGCAACAATTCTGAGCGCCTCTTTCTGCTCCTGGCATTTTGCCAGGTCGCCGGCCAGCTTGTCATCGCCCAGCACTTCGCGTACCCAGCGCCCGAAGTCGTTCTTATCCTCGGTGACATGGTGCCGGTAGGTCGCGCCGTTCATTTTACCCAGCGCAGCCTTCAATTCATAGATGTTGTTCAAAATTTCCCCGTCATGGCAATGAAAGCGCTTTACGTCGGCTACGGACCTCAGTACACGCTGAGCGTCTTCTTTATTCCTGATAGTCATAACAGCCTCCTTTCACCCTTTCGTTTAGCATATCCAGGTTATATGATACCTTCCCGCAGTGCTTAAATCAATTCGCGGTGTGCGGCTTTATTTAGCAGCAGGGATTAGCTTGCTGCGCTCTTCGGTGACGTTCTTAATGTTTTTCTGCGCCCTCAGGTAGTCGCTCATGGCATCAACGTCTTTTATGTCCAGCGCCCGGTATCCCAAATAATCCTTAATCCAGGATTTGATATTGTCCGCAGCAGGTCCCAGCCAGCTGACCTTGTTGACCAGGGACTGGATGCCTTTATCGGCCAGGTAATCCGTGGTTGCCATCGTGTAATCAGTGTTCATATCCATATCAACGTAGCTGCCGTCGGGCTGTTTTACCTGGATTGCCGTTATGCGGTCCCCGCTTTTGCTGCTCATGTCGATAGTCATGTTGATGCCGGAGAGTTCATAACAGGGCGGGGGATCGCCGATCCTGAGGTGGGAGTCGAGTCCCATCTCCAGCAGCAGCTTGATCATGCTGCCTTTGACCTTCATGGTGGCCAGGCTTTGCCGCAGGGGAAGCAGCATGTAAACGTCGTTGGACAGTATGTTGCCCTTGTAGATATCGGAGCGGATGTTGTAGGTGTCGTAGATGGCAAACTGCGTCTCCTGGTTGGCCCTACTCGCGCTCCACAGGAAGGCATCGGCTATGATGGGACCGGGCCCCTTATTAGCGCCGCGGAGGAGGTTTTCGTCCGCCACAGCCACGAATGTGTGAAGTTCCCCTGAGGCCTGGGTGATGTAAGGTTGAAGCATGCTGTCCATCTCGGGACTGTTCCAGTAAAGCTTGAACCCCGGGTTAGTAGCTACTGCCTGCATAATCTGGCCGTATTCAGCCCGGCAGGGGCAGAGATGGCTCCAGCCCCAGGCATCCTCTGTACTGAATCCATTGGTAGAGAAGATGAAGGGCTGTCCTTTATAAGCCGTAACCAGGCCTTTTTCATCGAAATCCAGCGCTATTTGTCCGAGCATCCGGTTATACTCCCAGGCGTGTACGATAAGAA
Source organism: Dehalococcoidia bacterium (assembly GCA_041300305.1). GTDB lineage: Bacteria > Chloroflexota > Dehalococcoidia > GIF9 > UBA5629 > CAIMUM01. The sequence continues at coordinate 7,092 of JBFYUA010000190.1, forward strand.
CTTTCCCGCCGTCCGGGCCGGCCGCCTCGCCGGGGTAGGGCATCTCCGGTTTGAGTCCGATCTGTTCGAATTCGGGGCCTCCCATGAAGGTGTGGGTATGGCCGCCCACGATAATATCGATACCGGCTACGGATTTGGCTAATTTGACGTCATTTTCGTAACCCAGGTGGGAGAGTATGATAATTTTATTGATGCCCAGGTCATTGAGTTCGCTTATATATCGCGTGGCTGATTCAGCGGGCGAAAGGAACGTGACGTTTTTCCCCGGGTACGACAGGAAGGCGGTATCCGGCAGGACCAACCCGATGATGCCCACCTTCTGGTCATCGAACCCTGCTATACAGTAGGGTTTTACCCGGCCGGCCAGCAGGGGTTCCCTGGATACATCCATATTAGCGGCCAGCACGGGGAATTTAGCGCGGTTGAACAGGTCGGCGGCCTCCCGGGCGCTTTTTGAAAACTCGTGGTTGCCCGGCACAAAGGCGTCGAATTTCATGGCGTTCATGGCATCCACGTCGGCCATGCCTTCGAACTTGGTTGACCAGATGGTCCCCTCCAGTATGTCGCCGCCATGCAGCAGCAAAACGTTCTTCTCACGGACGCGTACGTCCTCCACAGCTGAATTCAGCAGGCTGTAGCCGCCCACCGTGGCCATCGCTGCCGTGCCGTTAAATCTCATCATTATATTGTTAGGTATGACGTAACCATGCGTATCATTAACATGAAGTATGGTGAGGGAAAGCGGCGGGGTGGTAATCTCCCCGGGAGATTTGATGGAGCCGGCCGACGGGGAGCAGGAAAGCGCAATCAACACTGCTGCAAACAGCAGGGACGTTATCAAGTATACGCGTCCGCGGTTATCGCCTGAAGTCATCTTTGTCCTCCTTGAAAAAGGTTGAAGATATTATGGGCCCGTCAGAGCGCTTTCCAAAATGTTTCTTTGTTGTCACCGCGGTTATAGAAATCAGGTATGGTGCTGACATGCTTGTAGCCGAGCGTGATATACAATGAACGTGCTGCTTTATAATTGGGGTTGGAGGATGTTTCTATGAGTATCAGGCGTCCGCCCAGGCTTTTTATGTGGCCGGCGGCCATGGTGAATAAACTGCTGGCGATGCCCTGCCCGTGCAATCGAGGTGAAACGGCGCACCAGTACATGTCCCAGGCGCCATGAGTAAGTGGGGTGGGGCCGTAACACAGGTAGCCGGCAAAGTCCCCGTCGTGCTCCGCTATTAAAAAGTAGTATCCTGACCCCCGGGGGTCGTGAAAATACTCGTCAATAATCTCGCCCACTACTGTCAGTTCATCGGGCAGAAAGGCCTTAGTTTCGTCAGTTACGCTGATGATAAGGGGTCTGTCGGCAGGCTGAATATCTCTTATTTTAACAGGCATGGCCTATTCCAGCGCGAGGTCGATTATTTTCTGTATCAATTCAGTATACGCCATCCCGCGCGCCGCTGCCTGCCGGGCTATGCCAAGTTCCGGTGTGATGTCGGGGTTGGCGTTGACTTCCAGCACCTTGATGCCGCCGTCACAGGCCTGCCGCATATCTACCCTGGCATAACCGCGGCAGCCTGCCGCTTTGCAGGAGGCCAGCACAATACCCTGTATTGTCTCACGCAGGTCCCGGCTTATCTCGGCCGGGCAGCATACCCCTGTGCCCTTGTAATAGTCCGTTTCCTCGAACCACTTGGATTCGAATGTCAATATACGCGGCAGGCCGGGCGGCAGGGAATAGGTTATCTCCGATATCTCAACGACCTCATGCACATTATTGCCCAGTATCGAGGAATTAAATTCACGCCCGTCGATGAATTCCTCCACCAGTGCGTAACCTCGGAAGCGCCCGCTGATGCGTGTGACCTGCAGCTCAAGCTGCTCCCTGTTCCACACCACGTTCTCCGGTGAAAGCCCGTGGCTGGCGTCCTCGTCCCTGGGCTTAACGATGCAGGGGAAATCCAGGTTGAAGCCATTCATGCTGTCAGGAGTGAGCACCTGGAAGGCAGGTGTGTCGACACCGGCTTCATGCAGCACTGATTTAAAATCAGCCTTATCCAATGTGAGCGCCAGCACGCGGGAGGGGTTGCCGGTGAACGGGAGCTTTTTCTCCTCCATCATGCGCGCTACGACCGGTTCTGAATGCGGAAAATCCTCAAACCCCTCGAAAAGGTTGAAGATAACGTCAGCCCTTATGTTGTTAAGGGCTGCCGGCACACTTTCCAGCGGGGGCCGCAGGGGCACTTTCTCCACCTGGTGTCCCAGTTCCAGCATGGCTTTCTTGACGGCCACCACCTCCTCAAGCACGCCAGTGATGGCGTCCTCTTCCCCGCAATAGTCCTGCGTTCCTGTGAAAGGGTCGTTATAAATAATAGCTACTTTCAATAGCTTCGCCCGTACCGTGCAAGCGCAGAATCAAATATGGCTTTGATAAGGCCATTGTAGGTCCAGCCCATTTTATAGGCCATGATGGGCAGGTCGCCCGATTCGGGATTGAGTCCGGGCAGGGGGTTTACCTCGAGGAAATGGGGTGTCCCGTCCGCCGCAAGGCGGAAATCAAGGCGCGAGAAATCACGGCAACCCAGTGCTGTATAGGCGGCCAGGCTGGCATCGGTTATCCGCTTGATAGTTGCCCTGGGGAGCCTGGCCGGGCACTCATATTCAACCTGGTTGCGCCAGTCCCGCTTGACCTCCAGCGAATAAACGAAGTTTTTAAATATCTTACGGGGCAGCACGCGCATGACGCCGACGATAACAGGCGGTGAGTTGCCCACTATGCCTACCGTCACCTCATCGCCCTCGATGTATTTCTCAACCAGAACAGGCTGGTTGTATTCAGCCAGCAGGCGCCGCGTTACTGCCCTTGCCCTGGCGGCGGTAGCCGCGCGGGAGGTCAGCCTGATGCCCTTGCTTGAGCCTTCAAAGGCCGGCTTAATGAAGGCCGGCAGGGGGAAATCATAGGCGGAAATGGCCCCCAGTGACTTCAGTGAGGCAATTATCAGCCAGGGGGGTGTAGTTACACCGGCGGCGCTGACAAGCTGCTTGGCAAGGGGCTTGTCGAGGGTAATGGCGAGGGTCTGGGGGTCGGAGCCGGAATAGGGGATATCCAGCATCTCTAAAATGGCGGGCGCCTGTGCCTCGCGGCTGCGCAGGTTGCCGCGCCCTTCGGCGATATTAAAGACAAAATCCAACTTGCATTTGAGTATTTTCGAGAGGAATTTACGTCCGCCCCCGAGTAGTATGGTATGGTGCCCCAGCGCGCGCAGGCCGCCGGCGATGCTGTTGACTACGTCGAGGGAATCATATTCTTCAAAGGCGTCCTCGGGGATATCCTGGCCTGGCTGGAAATCATCTTTTAGATCGAAAGCCAGGCCGATTCGCATAGTGTCCCTGTTAAACGGCTGCCAGTTCAAGGGACATCTGCAGGTTGCCGGCCCTGACCCGGCCGTTGCGCGCCGCTGCGGCAGCCGGCGGTTTGGGATTATGATAGTGGTAAATCTTGCCGAGGTAGTTCTTGAATGCCATGCGGCCGTCCTGCCGTGATATCAAGTAGCTGGCCTGCAGCGGTACTTTGCCGCCCCCGCCTGGCAGGTCGATGACGTAGGTGGGCACAGCCAGGCCGGAAGTATGCCCGCGCATGGCCTCGACGATACCCAGGCCTTTTTCTACAGTGGTACGCAGATGTTCGGTGCCCTCCACCTCGTCCGCCTGGAAGAGGTAGTAGGGGCGGATTTTAGCTTTGAGGAGACCGTGGCAAAGCCTGGTCTGTGTTTCAACAGAATCATTGATGCCGGCCAGCAGGACGGATTGGTTGTTGACGGGGACACCGCAGCGCAGGATTTTTTCACAGGCCGCTTTGGCCTCACCGGTAAGTTCGTTGGCGTGGTTGAAATGCGTGTTAAGCCAGATCGGGCCGTACTTTGAAAGCATCTCGCAGAGTTCATCATCAATGCGCTGGGGCAGCACTACCGGCACACGGCTGCCGATACGGATAATCTCAACATGCGCGATGTCACGAATTTTCCTGATTATGCACTCAAGCTGTTTGGTGGAAAGGGTAAGCGGGTCGCCGCCCGAGACGATGACGTCCCTTATCCGTGGGTCCTTACGGATGTATTCGAGCATGCGGTCGATCTCCTCAGCGGGGCGCACCCAGTTACCCCGCCGCCACTCACGCTTGCGTGTGCAATGCCGGCAGAACATCGGGCAAATATCGGTGACG
>JBFYUA010000248.1:0-12365 GCA_041300305.1 Dehalococcoidia bacterium
TACAAACCGATGGATTGCTTCTATTTAACACCGGGGGCGAGGAGACCGGTAATAACCTGTTTACCCATCCTATGTATCAGCCGTCAGTCGATCTTATTGCCCTGGGCAGGAAGATAGTTGCGCAGGAATCCGGTGCAGGTTCATATATTTTCCCCAGTCATGAAACCGGCAGGCAGGCCAATAAACAGGCGGCCTGGGTAAGCGCGGGACTGCACGGCAATAACTGGCGGCTGATTGCTGTTACCGAAAGCGGTCAATAGAAGCGAGGGACCGCATTGCCGGTCAGCCGGGGATGGCCCCAGGGTCCATCGAAGAAACAATGGCTTGATTGAGCTGCCTTGCATCGGGGAAAGGAACAGGCGCTTTTGCCCTGGATTGCAGCGTGAGGGCCCCCGTCGGGCAGGCGCTGACGCACAGGCCGCAGCCGATGCAACGTTTGCTTGCTACGCAGGCCAGTTCGTCCTTCATCGCCAGCGCCGCCATCGGACATCTTACGACGCAATCGCCGCAGCCGATGCACTGCTCCGCATCAACTGCTGATTCGAAACTGGACAGGGCGGCCAGGCCGGCGTCGGCAGATCTCTTCAGGCTCTTGAGGTTTTCGCAATGGCAGGAGCAGCAGTTGCAAATGAAATCGAGGTATTTGCCGGTATTGCTTACGACATGCACAAGGCCGGCTTCCTCTGCCCTCTTTAAAACACCGCAGGCTTCTTCTTTTGATATCAGCTTGCCCAAACCGTATTCGGACATATACAGCGCCCCGGGGCCTACGGCCAGGCAGACATCCTTGGGCTTATCACAGGGGTCTCCGAGGAGTTCGTACATATGGCGGCAGTGGCAGGTAACCAGTCCGATATACTTGGCCTTTTCAATATACGGCAGCAGCCGGTCATAAGGTTGTACCGTTTTATCGTCGGGTATGTCCTGTTGGACCGCGATGACCCTGGCGAACGGGACCTTCGGAAATACCCTGGTCCCCGTGGCCTCAAGCTTATTCAGGAAGGCCAGGTAATTGTCGAATAGGCGGGCTATCTTCCGGGCGCGGTCGTTGACAACGCCCGTGAGTAGCTGATTTTCAATGATGCCGGGTATGAGCGGCAGCATGACATAGTAGCGGCTGCCGGCGTAGGCCGTTGAGAACAGTATGCCTTTGCCGGCCATCCCCTCGAGGATCTGCCGCAGTCCTTCCGGGTTGCCTTTCACCTGCTCCGCCAGCATGTCGGCGGATACGGGCGTATCCGGCAGAATAGCGGCCAATTCAGCCTCCTCCTCGGTGAAGATGGTATCCATGAGGCCATAGAAATCGTCGCACTGAATGGCAGGAAACCCGCCGCCCCTGCGTTTGAGCGCGTCAGTCAGCTTGTCGTAGATGAGTTTATCCATAATTTACACCCGTTTTTATTTTCAGGCAGTATAGCACACAGCCGTTTCCGCCATCAGCATTTTATGTATAAAAATAGGCCATCCTCATGGCCATGAGGATGGCCTCGCGTTAACTGCATCGATTTTTTCAGATAGTGCTGATGGCGCCCGCGACCATAATCCTGGGGCCGGCGTGGACACCGATGACCGGGCCGACGGTGGTGCGGATTATTTTGGCATTGGGGATGGCAGAGGTCAGCCGTTTGACCAGGTCTTCAAGTTCATCCGGCGTGGTGGCATCCTCCACGACTATTTCCTCGGGGCTGCCGGTCTTTTTCATCAGGTCAACCAGCATATCAACGGCCTTAGCGCGTCCGCGCGCCTGGGCAACCGGGTGGATGACGCCATCCTTGAGCGTCAATACCGGGTTCAGCTTAAGTATGCCTCCCATCCAGGCCTTGGCCGCGCCGATGCGCCCGCCTTTCCTCAGGTACTCCAGTGTGTCGAAAATCATGTAGACGCGGATCTTCGGCAGGATATCCTTTACCATTTTAGTGATCTCCGCCAGCTTCATGCCCTGCTCGGCCGCCCTGGCCGCTTTGAGTGTGGGCAGCAATAATCCCGCGCAGGTCCACCTGCTGTCGACGACCTCAATTTTGAGCTTGCTATCCACCAACTGTTTGGCCTGCATGGCGCTCTCGTAGGTGCCGCTGATGCCGGCGGATATGGTCAGCACCAGTATCTCATCGGTTTCTTTGGCCAGTTTTTGATAGGCCTCGACATATGATCCGGGGGCAGGCTGTGAAGTGGTTGGGTGCACCTTGCCCTCCACCAGCATCTTGTAGAACTGTGCCGGCGTGATATTCACGCCATCCTGGTAACTAACGGCGCCGAATAACACGTTTAGCGGTACAATTGTTATATCGTACTTTTTTCTTATTTCCTCGGGAATCTCGCCGGTGCTGTCGCAGATAATCTTTACCATCCCTTATTTACCTCCTGATACAGGCTTCATTTTCTTCAGTATAGCCTGCAATCAAACCTGCCCGGCATCCGTAATGGTACTTAATCTGACTCAGGATGCCCGAATCGTGCTACAATGGCTGCGGCCTGGTCCCATGGCTGCCCGGTTTGGCCGGACTAAACCCTAATATAAGGAGGTAAATGATTATGCTTAGCTGGCAGGTCAGGTTGCTCGAATTATATTTCCGGCTCCAGCACGCGTTGGCGCCCAGGGCGGGGGAAATTGACATGCGGAAGGAACGTGCCGAACTGGATGGGTTGGGGGCCATGTTCAAGCTGCCCAAAGGGGTGCGGGTAGTTAAAGAGCTTGCCGGCGGCGTTCCGGCTGAATGGCTTATTCCTCCCGTTGTAACTGATGGCCGGGTTGTTCTCTACCTGCACGGCGGGTCCTACGTGGCCGGCTCGCCTGATTCGCACCGCTCCCTGGCTGCTAATATCGCCATCGCCTCTAAGGCCCGTGCGCTGGTCATCCATTACAGGCTGGCGCCGGAGCATCCCCACCCGGCGGCGGTCGAGGACGCCGTTACCGCTTACCAATGGTTGATAAATAATCATGTCGATGCGCGCCACCTGGCCGTAGCCGGCGACTCGGCGGGTGGCGGCCTCGTACTTGCCCTGCTGGTCAGCCTGCGGGACGGGGGCATCCCGTTGCCGGCAGCGGCGGTTTGTCTTTCACCCTGGACGGACCTGGCGTTTAGCGGTGAAACATGGAAAAGCAAAGCCGCAGTGGACCTGGTCATCTATGCTTACAAGGAATTGGAATTCGCCAGGATGTACCTGGGAGGGCTTGACGCAAAGTCGCCGCTGGCTTCACCGCTCTATGCAGACCTGAAAGGGTTGCCCCCGTTACTGATCCAGGTTGGGACGGACGAGGTCCTCCTCTCGGACTCGACGCGCCTGGTCGACCGGGCAAAGCAGGCCGGTGTAAATGCGGTCCTCGATGAATGGGAAAAGATGCAGCACGTATGGCAGTTCGCGGCCGGCTTCATCCCGGAGGGCCGCCGCGCCGTCGCCGGGATAGGCGAGTTTATTGACAGGTATGCCTGATACTGAATTCAACACTGGAATTGGTAATCACCAGCGCAAAACCCTTTTTCGTGCATCTGGCATTTTCCGGCCTGTGGGGTGGCAATAAATCCCAGGCCCAGCGATTGGAACCAGCACTCAATGCGGTACATCACGCCGCATTCGTAGTTGTCGATGATCCCCATCCGTTGCATGCCCTTATAGGCAAAGCACTCATTTTTCTCCCATTCCCAGTGGATCACGTTTCCGGGCGAGATACTGAAATGCAATTTACTCAAGACGGAAGCCGGCAGGATCAATTCCATCCCGCAAAGCAAGAAGTCCCTGATATTTTCCACCGACTTCAGTCCAATTTTTTGCATGTCCATGACCTGTGCCAGCCTCTCCACCTCAAAGGGGACCATGCTCTTTATCGCTTCTTTGTTGAGCTTGTTGGCTTTCTCTATGCCATATTCCCTGTAAACGGTGTAGAACCACATCCCATCGTGAGTAAGCCAACCCTTGCCCAGCAGGTCCCTTAGTTCTTCTTTTCCCACTGCATCCAGAGGTCTCATTTGTGCTCCCCCGATTAAATGCGTCATTAACCGATGCCCCAGGTCGGCACTAATATTAGTGTTTTTTAACCAGGTAAAGCAAGGCGAATACTATGACAGGTAAGCAGAGCGCTGATGAAATGACCCAGAAAGGGGCGTTGTCACCCGCCAGGGCAAAATAGATGGAGTATATTGAGAAACCTGTAAGGGCTATCAGCGTATACAGGGCGAGTCCTTTCATGAGGGCTTGCTTACCATACGGGTCGAAATTACCGGGCAGAGGTCATATCGAACTTCCATTTAAGCGGCAGCTCTCTGCCGGCCTTTTCAATGGCGCTTGCGTCAAAGGGTGTGCGCGTTGACTGGTAGGCAAGTACCAGCGCATGCGCCAGTGAAAAAACGATGGCCCGGTCGGAAAGGTCCTTACAGGCGGTGTTCGATATGTGGATGAGCCCGCGCGTGGGAAGTGGCAGTATGCTGAACCATTTGGCAGCTTCTCCGCCGGCAGTCTGATGATAAATTTCATCCAAATCGCTCCATTCGGGGACTTCCTGGATGCTCATGATGGTACTTTGAAGCGCCTTTTTAACACCGATGGGCAGCCTTTGCCATGTTTCCTCCGTGAGTTTCTTCAAGCGGGGGTCCGAGATATTGATGGGAGGTTGTTTAGACTGATATTCGGACATTAAACTCAGTATCAGGCCAAGCAAAACCGGGATAAAGACATAAAAATATTTATCCCAGGCCTGGTCGCTGACCATTACATAAATTGTCCACATGGAAAAAACCGCGAAGGACCAGTAAAAAGTGTGTATCCCTAACCTTTCCCGTGCGGTCAACTCGCGCGCCGGCACCATCAGGAATGCCGCCAGTGACGCCATGCCAAGGCAGACCACGCCCATAATTCCGCTAATAGCCTGTATATACATATGTTGCCTCCACATTGCTAATTATAACAGCGGTTTTTCCAGTTGCAATAGTTATTTAGTCATAGGTAGATGGTCGGACTGTATATCCATGTCTCACAGGTCCCCCACCTGTATCCGGACACCGGAAGGTCCGGGACCGGTTATATTTAACTTGCAAATTTCCTATCGGATATTTAAAATGGCGTAAATATTAATCGGAGGCGGCCGAGAAGCTTTTCTATGGGAATACGGGAATTACTGGTACTGGCGGTAAACAACAGGGCGTCGGACCTGCACTTGAACGTGCCGTCCGTCCCGGTAATGCGCATCGACGGCGAGCTTTACCCCGTTCAAAATATGGCCCCTCTTTCCGTCAAAGATGTCCAAACCCTTTTCGAAGAGATAACAACCGCTGAAAGGCGGGCTGCATTTGCCATCAACCATGAGCTTGATTTTGCCTACAGCGTCCCGGGCTTAACGCGCTCAAGGGTCAATATACTGCAGCAGCGGTCGGCCTTGAGCATTGCCATAAGGCTGATCCCCTTCAGCGTACCGACCATCGACGAATTAGGTTTGCCCGAGATATGCCGAACCCTGGTGACGCGGACGATGGGGCTTGTCCTGGTCACGGGGCCTACCGGCTGCGGCAAATCCAGCACCATTGCGGCCATGATAAACCACCTCAATGAGACAAGGTCCTGCCAGGTGATAACAATAGAAGACCCTATCGAATACGTATACTCCAACAAAAAGAGCCTCATATTACAGAGGGACATCGGCGAGGACACCGCTTCGTTTGACTCAGCGCTTGTACACGCGCTGCGGCATGACCCGGACGTTATTGTGCTGGGCGAGATACGTGACCTGAATACGATGACTACCGCTATGCGGGCTGCTGAGACCGGCCATTTAGTGATCGGCACGCTGCATACCAACGATGCCGCACAGACAATCAACCGTATTGTGGATATGTTCCCGGCGGTGCAGCAGGAACAGATGAGGAGCCAGTTAAGCCTTGTCCTGGCCGGTGTAATCTGCCAGACACTTGTGCCCCGCGTTGAGGGTGAGGGGAGGGTCCCCGCCTGTGAAGTCATGCTGGCCACCAATCCTATAAGGAATATAATCCGCGAGGGACGCGTCCACCAGATTTACAGCACCATGCAGATATCGAAAAAGGACGGTATGCAAACTTTGAATCAGTCGCTGGCCGACCTGGTCACGCGGGGGTTGATAAGCAAAGAGCAGGCCGGCCTGCGTACCATGATGCTGGATGATTTGAAAACGCTCTACGGGTGTCCCGAATACAGTTTGTAACCGGTGACGGGTTTTTCGAGGGATTAGCCTGAATTGATGTTTGCATAGTAGCAGCTCATTTCCTTATCGGACGGCAGGACGGGTATTTGAATGCTGGCGTATGTTTACCTGGCGGTCGGTAGCCTGGCGGTGGGCATTATTATCACCTTCGTCATGCTTTTTATTTGCGGTGTACTGGACGTGGATATAAATGCAAACCTTTGGATGATCGCAATACCGATCGTCTTTTCGGTAGCCCTGAATATCTGGTTTATCGAGCTTTATGATAGGTACCGCAAGAGATAGGACGGGCCAATTTTTTCAGGCACATTGCATATGAATTTTGACCGTGTGTCACGGCGGTGCATATAATTACAGGGAACCTTCAGCCAATTGCGCTGAAAACGTTAATGCGAGGTAAAAATTAAATGAATTTACATAAAGCTATTTATATAGTATTGGCCGTAGCGATAGTCTGCACGGCAGGCTTGACCGCGTGCTTAAACCAGGCCGGCCAGGGTATTAATTACGACCCTGCCAAGAACTACGCAGCCTTCCTGGCGCCCAATTCAGATTTCGGCAAAGCCAGCGTGGAGGCTATGAAAGTGAAGGTTGCCGGCGAGGGATTCGAGATCGGGCCGGTTGAATATTACACCGCGGGGACCAAGGATTTTGCGCCTGCCCTGAAAAAGTTGACGGCCAGCAAACAGGTAACGGTGGTGTGCATCAATTTTTCTTCGATAACGGATATCAGTAATATAAAGCAGTCCATGGTGGACCTTGACTACACGGGATCGTACAGGTATACCACGGAGCAGACCAAACTGGGGCAATAATAAATACAACCGGGGCCACGCCCGACCGGTTATGAAAAGAGAGGCTGCCCGTACGCGGGCAGCCTCTCTTTGATTGGCGCGGGAAGCTGCTGATATCTACTCGTTCATTACGTACTGGTCTTTCAGGGACAAAACGTATTTTTCCCAGACTTCCTTGAATTTGGCTTCATTGAGCGCCGGTTTCCTGATCATGCTCAGCAGCAATTTCTCCTGCTCGGGGGTGTTTTCAAAGTTGCTGTAGACGGCCAGCGCATATTGCGAGAAATCCTTGACAATGAAGCTGAAGATCTCATCGACTATGGCGGGATCTATGTTGTATATGGTCATGTTCTCAAGGATAAGCTGGGCATAGGGGACCATGGTGAACATCTCCCCCGCAGCCATGGCGTAATCCACGTTTTTAGCCTGCTGAGGGGTGGGCGGCGCCTTGGCCAGCATGTCCCGGAATATCTCGAATTGCTCCCTGAAAAGCTTGACGTTGGTTATCTCCACGCCCTGGTAGGCCTTCCGGTAGTCGGGGAAGGTGACCTTGCTCAGCCCGCCGGCCATCTGTTTAAACAGGTATCCGTCATTGGTCAGGTTGTTGCCGACAGGTATATCAGGAAATTCATCCTTGTTAAACAGGTAGTTTTTCATGAATTTGATAATCAGTGCCATGTTGACGTGGGTGGTACCCTCCAGTTTGGGGAGCATGCCGATATCCCTGACGGCCATTTCAAAGTAAGTGTCCTGCTCGAAGCCCTTGGCAGCAATGATATCGTGCAGCAGTTGAACGACCTTTTCGCCCTGGGTGGTGACCTTCATCTTAACAATCGGGTTGTAGAGGAGGTAGCGGCGGTCGTTATCGGAGGCAGCCTTCAAATAATCGCCTGAACGCAGGGCAACAAGTTTCATGGCTACCAGCCGGGCGTAAGCTTCGGTCAACATTTTCTTAACGTGCGGAAAGTCTGTAACAAGCTGGCCGTAAAGCTGCCGGCCGGCGGCGTGGTTGATGGCCTCGTAAAAACAGTGTGTGCAGATGCCGATGGAAGCCCAGCCGAGCTCGAACTTGCCCACGTTCACCGTGTTCAGCGAGGAATCCCAGGCCAGCTGGCCGCGCGAGACGATGTCCTTCTCTGTAATCGGGTAGTCGTTTAATTTATATTCTGAAACATAGGCCTGGCGGACGCCCGAAGTATCTATCTTCTTTACGCATTCATATTTGGGATGATTGGTTTCAACCACGAAGAATACGTATTCGCCGCTGCCGTGTATCTTGCCGAACGTGGAAACCAGCGCTGCCACATTGCCGTTGCCGATGTAGTACTTGCTGCCCCGCGCCAGGTATGTGCCGTCCGCCTGGGGGTAGAGCATCATCTCGGAGGAGTAGAGGTCGGCGCCATGCGCCCTTTCCGATAAGCCGAAGGCGAAAATGCCGCCTTCTTTAAGCAATTTGGCTGTCCTGTGTTTGATGTCCTCATTGCTGCCCATCCAGATGGGCGCCAACCCGAGTATGCTTACCTGCCAGGCATACCAGTAGCAAAGCCCGTAAAATGAAAGGATCTCGTTGTACTCTTCAATTCTCCACATGTCCCAGCGTGAATCAGGGTCGCCGTAACCCGAGGGGGTCAGCAAAGAGGCGAAGGTTTCTTCCTTCTTAACGAAGTCGAGGAAATCCTGGTACCAGACGGCCGCCTGGTCGTCCTCTTTGAGTTTCTTGAGCCCCTTGCTTTCAAAGAACTCGATGGTCTTGAGCATGATGTCCTTCGATTTCTGGTCGAGGTGTGCGCGGTCGTACTTTTTGGGGTTAAATAAAAACATAATCTTGCTCCTGTCAATAGCGGATTAACCTGTGAAATTTATAGTATTGCCCCGGCATTGTCAAGCAAAGAGTTTAACAGGCGCAGGCCGCTAACGGCCATTGTTGAGCGAGCGCAGCAGGGCTGTCAGCAGGGTAAGATGGGGCGCCTGTAAGCCCAGCGCCCGGGCACGGCGCAGCGGTTGGGAGAACATGTACTCTATCTCCATGGCCTTGCCCTCTACGTAATCGATCATTGTGCTGGGCCGGTAAGCCCCCATAGCGGCAGTCCTGGTGAACATGCTGTCGACCATGCTTTCACGGTCGATGCGCAGGTCCCCGCCGTGAAATTCCAGTTCCGCGTTGCCGGCCGCGATGACTTCCTCCATAAAGTTAAGCGCCGCTGCATGCAAGCCGGGGTCCTGCATAATGCGGTCGGTGGTAATGCCTCCCGCCGCCACGCACAGGCCGCTGAAGGGTATATTCCAGCACAGCTTCTCCCAGCGGGCGCGCAGCAGCGATGGCGCGGGCATTACCTTTACCTTGCTGCCTGACCAGAGCGACAGCGCTGTTTCAAGCTCTGCCGGGCTATCCTGGAAATGCCCGACAGTGACTGTGCCGTAGGCCAGGTGGTGTATATACCCGGGTCTCCCGCGGTTGATGCAGGTAAAGGCCAGGCCGCCGAAAACGCGCCCGGCGCCGAACCAGCCGGCGAAATGTTCCTCCAGGCCCATTCCATTCATCAATACGAGGACCCGTGTGCCGGGGTCGACGCATGGCCGGACCAGTTTATGAGCATTGTCCAGGGAGCCGGATTTCAGTGCACAGATGACCCAGTCGGCGGGGCCTATTTCTTCGCTGTTCCCGGCGATGTGGGGACTGGCCAAGGCAAAGTCGCCGTCCGGGCTGGTTACCTTGAGGCCGCCGGCGGCGACGGCGTGGTAATCCCTCCTGACCAGGAAATGGACCTCGTGACCGGCCTCAGCCAGCCTTGCGCCGTAATAGCCGCCTACGGCCCCGGCGCCGATTATGGCAATCTTTTTGCCGCCGGTCACGCCCTATTGCCCCGGCTTGAGTATTTCATAATCCCGGTGATTTTATCACAGCCGGTAAGGCTAGAGAAATAGTCCGGGGCCGCTGCATTTTACCCGGTGCCGGTATTTTTGATATGCTTTAAAGCTGTATTAAAAACGATGAACGGACCTGTAATTAAAGACGTTTCACGCGGGGCTTTGCCGCTTGCGCTGCTGTATTTTGCCGCGTTATTTCTTATCCTGTTAGCGGTGATCTCGGGCATATCAGCGCTTATCTACTTGCAGGCTTCATCTTACATCCCCGGCGGGTCAATGCAGGCCATTGTCAACGGAATGCTTGCGCCAGTGATAGCATCCCTGGCTTTACTGATAACCATTGCCGGAGTCGTATCCTGGTTCCTGGGCAGCTTAATTGCCCGGCGTTCACAGGCCATGGCGCAGTTGCGTCTCTATACTCAACTCCTGAATATCTCCCCTGATTCCATCTATTTGCACGATATAAAGGGGAAGTGCCTGTATGCCAACGAAGCTGCGCTCAAGTTGGGGGATATCACCTATGGCACATCCAGCGATTCCTGGCAGCTAAAGGATGCGGTTATGTTGACGGCGCTGGACGGCGCGCGCATAAAACAGGTGCTGGAAAAAGGCGACCTGACCTTTGAGGCCGCACAGGTGAGGAAAGACGGGTCTACCGGGCTTGTTGAGGTGCACAGCCGGGTCGTGCAGCCTGCCACTGATAAGCTCGTGATCAGTTCGGCGCGCGATATCACTGAGAGGAAAAAAATCGAGGAGGAATTGCGGCACAGCTCTGAAAAGATAGAAAAAGCCATGGAAGGGACGATACAATCCATGGCGCTGACATCGGAAACACGCGACCCGTATACTGCAGGTCACCAGAACCGTGTGGCCAGGTTAGCCTGTGCCATTGCCGCTGAGATGGGATTACCGGCCCAGCAGATTGAAGGGATAAGGGTTTCAGGAACGCTGCATGATATAGGCAAAATCTATGTGCCGGCTGAGATACTCAGCAAGCCGGGCAAGCTGCGCCCCAATGAGATCAACCTGCTCAAGGACCACGCCGAGGTGGGATACGAACTGCTGCGCAATATCGAGTTTCCCTGGCCGGTAGCAGAAATAGTCTACCAGCACCATGAGAGGCTGGACGGCTCCGGCTATCCGCGTGGACTTAAGGGTGATGAGATTAAACTTGAGGCGCGCATAATGTGCGTGGCTGATGTGGTGGAGGCCATGGCGTCGCACCGTCCCTACCGCCCGGCCTTCAGTATCGAAAAAGCCCTGCTGGAGATAATTCAGAAGAGAGGCCTGATATACGATCCCCAGGTCGTGGATGCCTGCATGCGCCTGTTTAACGACAAGGACTATAAGCTGGAATAAATAGTGAATTATGAAAGTTAAAGGCAGGGGCGTTTGCCCCTGCCTTTTTGCTGTGTGGTAATCTGAAAAACCCTTCAGTTGATGTTGCCCTGCGCGCCGTTGGGCTGCAGCCTGCCCGGACGTTGCGGCAGGACCTTCCTGGGGTTGGACTTGTCAGGTTTGGGCAACGGCACGTCAGGTTTAGTGTCAAACCAGGTTTTCCATGCGTCCCACTGGGACTGTGTTATCTTGCCGTTTTTCAGCAGGTTATCCATGGCCTGGGGCAAGATAGCCACACCGGCCGGTTTGGAGGCTAACCACGATTTGTACCGGGCGGCCTCGTCCGCTGTCAGTTTACCGTCCGTGACAAATTTATCCAACCTGCCGGTCAAGCCCTGTTGACGCACCTCACCGGCCGCCTGTTTGAAAGCGTCGATAAGCTTTTGCTTATCTAAATTGAGTATCAGGGCCACTTTGTCGAGTATCTTTCCTGCCGGGCGCACCCCGTCCACTTTCCGGCCATCGTCGGCACTGACGGCCGCCACGGCGCCTGATAGCAATATTGATAATGCCAGGACCCCGGCCAATACACCGGTCAATATTTTCATTTCAATTGCCCTCCTTTCAGGGAAATTATATTTCCGACGGAACTCTCTGCCCCGCCGGTTAAGTACACTTTAACATTTAAATGTCAGAATCTTATTATCGTTGTGTAAAATATTTGTAAAAAATTATTGAAATGGTTTAGACTCATAACATTATAGTTCAGGAGGACCCGTGGTGAATAAAGTAAGAGAAGAGATGCTGCACAAGGCATTTACACTGGCCAAGAAATACGAAATGGAGAACGGCAATTGTGCGCAGTGCGTATTTTCCGGCGTCACGGAAGCGCTGGGCGTTGAAAACAACGATGTGTTTCGCGCCGCTACCGGGTTTGCCGACGGCATTGGGCTCACGGGTGAAGGGCATTGCGGAGCATTATCGGGTGGTGTTATGGCTATCAGTTGTTTGTTTGGCAGGAAGCGTGATGAATTCGCCCGCCGTGGAAAGATGATGAAAGCGCTGCTGCTTTCCCGCCAGCTACAGGCCAAATTCATTGAAAAATACGGCGTCTGCCGCTGCCATGACCTGCAGGTCAAATTCTTTGGTAAATTTTTCAACCTGTATGAACCGGCCGAGTTAGAAGCTGCCGTAAAAGC
>JBFYUA010000207.1:0-2569 GCA_041300305.1 Dehalococcoidia bacterium
ATTGCTCGTGAACTGCATGACGATACCGCACAGGCCCTGTTTGCCATATCCCGGCAGATGGACAATTTTATAAGGGACAACGTGGGGCTTTCTCAACAGCAGCGTACGGTATTGCAGGATATCCGCCAGAGGATAGGGGTCAGCCTGCAGGGTATCAGGCGTTTCAGCCAGGACCTGCGCCCGTCCATCATCGACGACCTGGGGCTGTTGCCGGCGGTGCAATGGCTGGTGAAGCAGAAATCTGAGGACAGCGGTATTGAGATTGAATTGAAGATACTCGGCAAGGAGCAGCGCCTGCTTCCCGAGATGGAATTGATACTTTTCCGTATAGTACAGGAGGCCCTCACCAATGCGGGCAAACACGCGCAGGCCACGGCGGCTGAGGTTAACCTGGAGTTTACCGGCTCGCAGGTTGCGGTTACTATCCGTGATAATGGCAAAGGGTTCCAGTTGCCTCAAACGGTAGGTGATTTATCGCACAGCGGCAAGCTGGGACTGGTTGGCATGCACGAAAGGGTATCGCTCCTGAGCGGGACACTGGATATCCAATCGCAACCGGGGAAAGGGACGGTTGTTAAAGTCAGTGTGCCGCTTAGGATGTAGTCTCCGGGATAGGTTCAAAGTTTATCGAGGTAATCCGACACTTCATCCTGGGCCAGCACTTTGGTGGATTTATCCTTAAACAGGTCAATGGCCTCGGGCGGCAGGTTATTCAGCACTACCGCAATCGGCAACTGGTTATCCATTTTGCGTATCTTGTTCAATTCCCCTATCTCTTCTTCGCTGGGGAAGTAAACCAGCACAGCTTTAGGTTCGCTCAATAAAAATGTATGCATAAGGTCATCGGCGGATTGGGAGGTAAATATCTTGTACCCTTTGCTCTCCAGTCCGGCGATAACCCCGCGCTGATATTCAGTGTCTTTGCTGAAAATTAGAAGCGTCCTTAACAGCACATTCATGCGGGCGATAATATGCTCAAGCTTGGCATCGCCCTCCGTGCTGAACTTCTTTACATAAGGTATGCCGTAATACATGATCTCCACCAGCTTACCCGTTTCTTTCAGTGGGGATGCGCCCATGGCTACGATCGGCTTGGATTTATTCATACATGCCTGCAATACCTCTTCAATGCCGCCGGGCAGGTTCACATCGATGATGCAGGCATCGATGTCATATTGTGTGATCTGCTCCAGTGCCATTTCCTTGGATTCGGCAGGATAAAGGGCATACTCCGAGTCAAGCAGCGCGCGTCCCAGCATGCTCATAAAGTTGGCGTTGCTGTCGGCTATTACTATCTTGAATCCCACTATTTTTGCGCCCTTTCGAAAAAAATGTTAACGTAAAAAGTTAATGGTAGTTAGTACGATTGTTATTTTACATTTAAAATCTTAATTAATACAAGGATTATAATTGAGATTGACCGGAGCCCCAGGTAGCCGGCGCATATAGATAGAGTCAAAAGCTGTCTGAACTAATGTCTGCCATACAAGGGACCGAAAGCGGAGCATGCCCTGAAGTCCGCCCCAGTCGGTTCCAGTGCTCCGAAGGCTGCCCATGCGCTTGGCTTGAAAATACGGTCCTCACTAACATTGTGCATGCTAACCGGGATGCGCAGCATGGAAGATAGTGTTATAAGGTCGCCCCCGATATGCCCGTAGCTGGCTACGGCGTGATTAGCACCCCAATTATTCATTACAGAGTAGACGTCCTTGAACGGACCACTCCCGGTCAATTTAGGTGCGAACCAGGTGGTAGGCCAGGTGGGATTCGTCCTTTCATCCAGCACACGGTGTACGCTCTTAGGGATGTCCACTGTATAACCCTCGGCAATTTGCAGAGAAGGGCCGAGGCCTTTCACAAGGTTGACCCTGAACATGGTAATGGGCATGCCGCTGCGGGTGACGAAAGAGGATGAATAACCTCCTCCCCTGAAGTACTCCAGCATGCCGGGATACCAGGTTACCGCATCCAAACATTTATTAGCCTCTTCTGCAGTGATTTCCCAGAATGGTTTCATGACCGGTTTACCATCGCTACACTGATGCCCGGTACCGTCTATGCTGGCGGAGCCGGAGTTAATCAAATGAATGACGCCGTTTAAAGCCCGCCCCCTTAATTTATGGCCTGTTACCCGCCGGATTGCCTGCGGGCTCCAGTACGTCCTCACATCCGCAAATACCTGGGCGGTATTGGTCAGCAGGTGACCCCAAAGCATGCATGCGCCGTTCAGGCTGTCATTTTCCGTGGCCATAATAAAAGGCTCCCTTATCCCGTTCCAGTCAAAAGACGAATTAAGGATAGCCTCCATGAAATCACCATTCGGGAAATGGTCGGTCCACTGCCGCTGCCCCTGGAAACCGGCGGCAATGGCGTTATGCCCCAGCGCCTCTTCCTGGTAACCGTTTTTTGCCAGGTTTGAGTTTCCTATCATCAGGTCGCGGGCGATAATAGTCATTTTGACCACCGTTTCCCAATCGCGGTCTTTTTGTGCCCTGCTGCGCCTTAAACGAGCCTCGTTATAGTCTTGTCCCTCTTTGCAGCTCTTTTTCACCCAACGCAACGCCCTATC
>JBFYUA010000222.1:0-4528 GCA_041300305.1 Dehalococcoidia bacterium
ACGATAACGGAAAAAATCGAGACCCACCCGCTCAACGCCATGGAATACCCATTTGCGAGCGAGAGGATATTCGATAAGCCTCTGGTCAGCTTCGTGCGCGGCGACGACCCCATTTTCCAGGAATACAAAAAAATCATCGGACCCCATCACCTGGCGCCGCAGGAGTGGATGGCCTGGCAGGCTGCCAATAACGGCATCCCCGCTCCCGCTGCAGGCGACCTGAGCGTGGTGTCTTTCGTAATGCCGGTAACAGAGAGGACCCGGCAGGAGAACGCGGCCATGGCCGAGTGGCCGTCCGAGCGCTGGGCGCAAACCCGCCTGCTGGGCGAGATATTCAGCCAGGCCATGGTCAGGGAAATCGTGACATATCTTATGGGCAAGGGGGTACTGGCCGTGGCGCCGGACGTCACTCCTTTGATGAGGAAGCAGCGTTATCCCGGTGTAGGCTGGGCGTCGCCCTGGTCGCACCGCCATATAGCCTACGCCGCAGGGTTGGGCACATTCGGCATGCACGACTTCCTCATCACCGAAAAGGGCGCGGCGCACCGCTGCGGCAGCTTCATAGTCAATCTGCGGCTGCAGCCTGACCGCACGCGGCCGGAGAATATCCATGCCAATTGCCTGCAGCACAACGGCGTGAAGTGCCTGAAATGCGCCGCCAGGTGCCCGGTCAAGGCTATCGACGAGAATGGACATAACAAGGAAACCTGTTACCAGCGTGTCTCCAAATCGCTGGCTTACTGCAATAAAAACTATCACATTTTTATTTACGGCTGCGGGTTGTGCTCGGTGGGTACACCCTGCGCATCGGTGGACCCTGTGAAGAAGTCAGGGAAAGGAGTGAGCGCATAAATGGATGAGAAGAAGTTCGAGGTGAGCAGGGGTCCGGCAATAACCATACTGGTAATACTGTCACTGCTCTGGCTGATCAATTTCGCAGACCGGTCGATAATGACCGTGGTGCTTGAGGCAGTCAAGGCGGACCTCAAGCTCACTGACGCGCAGGCAGGCGGACTGGTTGCCATGGTCACGGCCGGTATTGCCATCCTTACCATTCCCGCCTCTATTTTTGGAGACAGGTGGGCCCGCCGGAAAGTCATAACGGTGATGGCCCTGATATGGAGCGCGGCCACCCTGGCCACGGCGTTTTGTATGAACCTGGGACAGATGCTGGTGGCCAGGTTCCTGGTCGGCGCCGGTGAGGCCGGCTATTCCCCGGTAGGGCAGGCCTGGCTGTCGGTCACCTTCCGCAAGGAGATACGGTCCCTGATCATCGGCATCTTCTTTGCCTTCAGCCAGCTGGGCATGGTAGTCGGCCTGGTGGCCGGCGGCTGGCTGCTCACCACTACGGGTGACTGGCGTGTTCCATTTTATGCCTTCGGAATACCCGGGATAATTCTGGCCATTATTGTTTTATTCCTGCCCGATTACAGGACGGTCAGGGAACAGGGCGAAGCCGTCCTGAGTAAAAAATACTTCCAGAGCTGGGTTACAATATTCAAATGTAAATCTTACCTGTTACCCACTATCAGCGGTATCTTCTTCCTGACCACCGTCGTGGCCGTGACGGTCTGGACGCCGGCAATCCTGATGCGCGCATACAATATGGATGCGGCAGAGGCAGGCCGGAGCTACGGTTTGGTTTCCCTGGTGCTGCTCCTTGCGCCCCTGGGCGGACTGATAGCTGACCGCTGGCAGAAACGTCATAAGAGCGGGCGTCCGCTGTTTATGACACTGACAGTCTTCCTGGCGCTGATAGTTTTTGCGGCTGCCTTTTTCAGCATCGGTCAGCCTGTGCAATTGTTCCTGGTGTTGCTGGGACTTGGCACCTTCTTTGTAGCATTAAACCTGCCGGTCGGTTTCACCGTCGTCAATGACGTCATAGCGCCGGGATTGAGATCGACAGCCCTGGGCATATCCACACTGGTGATGCAGTTATTCGGCGCCACACTGGGTACTGTGGCCGTAGGGGCTATATCAGACCGCCTGGGAGGAGGGGCATCCGGGCTGCAATGGGGGCTTATCTGGACGCTGCCGGTTTTTGCACTGGCAATAGTGACTAACTTCATCCTGGCCAAATACTACCATCAGGATAGCGCTAAGTGCAGCGACCTTGTTTATGCCGAGAAATAATCAGCAACAATAGAAGACTTCGGATCAATTAAGGAGAATTAGATGGCAAACGTACCTAAAAGAGTGGCTTTGATTGGACTGGACTGCGCACTGCCCCACCTGATTGAAAAACATATCGCCGAGGGCCACCTGCCCACGTTTAAAAAGCTTTTTGAGAGCGGCGTAATAGCGGATAACTGCCTGGTGCCCTACCCTACGGTAACGCCGCCCAACTGGGCATCGATTGCCACAGGCGCCTGGCCGGGTACCCACGGCATAACTGATTTTCATGTACATAAGCAGGGGACCACTCCGACCAACGCCAATATAGTGCAGGCCTTCAGCAGCGACCGCTGTAAAGCGGAATACCTCTGGGATGCAGCTGATAGGGCGGGTAAGAAATGTATAGTGCTGAACTACCCCGGTTCCTGGCCGTCCAAAATGAAGAACGGCATTATGGTTGGCGGCAGCGGTCTTTCCGTAGGAGAGAACCGTGACGGGATAGCGGGTTTGAGTTCCATCGTCAAAGGGTGCCTTGATCAATTGATTACCACGGGTATCTACCCACGGTCCGTCAAGGGCGTTTTTAAACCCGCCACAGGTTGGAGTAACCTTCCTGCGAAGGAAAAGGACCCGCTGGAAATGGAGGCCCGCCTGGTCATGGTGGGCGCCCACCCGGATGTGGTCCAGCCTATGTGGCATTTGCTGGCACGTCAATCAGGCGGTGACGGATACGACCGCGTCTCTTTATCGCCGACAAAAGACCTTAAGCAGGCCTTCTGCACGTTGTCGGTCGGTGAATGGAGCCCAAATGTAACTACGAAACTTAAGTTGAACAATGGCACTGAGCAGGAGGCAGGCTTCCGCTGCAAATTGCTGGAGCTCTCGGATGAGGCCGATGAGCTGCGTTTCTATATATCCCAGGTCGGGTTCAAATCCGGCTGGAGCAGCCCGCCCGAAATCGCCGGCCAGCTGGAAACAAAGGAAGGCTACACTTTAAACGCGGGAGGCATTCTCGGTTTCGTGCTCGAATGGTACGACCTGGACACTTTCGTGGAGATTAACGATTTCTACACGAAATGGCTGACCAATGCCGCAAGTAAGCTGCTGAGCAATAATGAGTGGGACCTTTTCTTTATGCATGCACATTCGCCTGACTGGTCATACCACCTGATACTGACAGAGATGGACCCCGGCCTTACCAGTGATGAGGCCAGGAGGCAGGCGGCCTGGGCTGCGCACCTGAAGATATACCAGGCGCAAGACAGGATGCTGGCGAATATTATGCAGGCCTGCGGCAGGGAAACACTGTTCATACTTGTTTCGGACCATGGCGCTGTTGCCGATGGCGTTATCTTCGATCCGTTTAAACCGCTGACGGCAGCGGGGCTGACCGTACTTGAAGAGAAGCAGGTGGATACTTTATCCATACCTGTGATTTCCACTACCCGCTTCCAGGGTGAGATCCAGACTTTCAGGGCGATAGCGCAGCAGCCGAATATCAGCAAATCAAAGTGTTTTCCCCAGAGGGAACTGTATGTTTATATCAACCTTAAAGGACGTGACCCTGAAGGGAGTGTGGAACCTGCCGACTACGAAAAAGTGCAGCAGCAGATCATCGATGCGCTACTCACGTACGTTGATCCCGGGACAGGCAAGCGCCCGGTATCACTTGCTTTATCAAAGCAGGATGCCCGCATCCTGGGCCTCTACGGTGAGTGGGTTGGCGATGTGATCTACGCCGTCTATCCCTGGGTCGCCGGCCAGCATGGCAATATACTGCCCACAGCAGAGTGGGGTATCGGTTCCCTCAAAGCGCTATTGACCTTTACCGGGCCCGGCATTAAGAAGGGTTACAGAATGGAGCGGACCTGCAATTTGATCGACATAGTGCCGACCATCTGCTATCTGCTGGACCTGCCGCTGCCGTCCACGGCGGAGGGCGCCGTGCTCCACCAGGCCTTCAGGAATCCCAACTTCAAATCTTACGAGATTGGCAAGCTGAAGGCGGGACTGGCCAGGATGGAACTTGCCTTAAACCGCCGCCTTCGTCAACCCTGGGACAAGAAGGATGATGCGCCGTAAGGCCTTAAATTGAAATAAATCTGTGAATTCTGGCGACTTCGCAGAGAAAATCGAATAAACAGATAAGGAGATAGAAAAATGGCAAATGTACCAAAGAAAGTGGCGGTGATTGGGTTGGACTGCGCATTACCGCATTTGATTGAGAAGCATATAGCCGAGGGCCACCTGCCCACCTTCAAAAGACTCATCGAGAGTGGTGTAATAACGGACAATTGTCTCGTCCCCTATCCTACCGTTACGCCGCCTAACTGGACATCCATTGCAACGGGCGCCTGGCCGGGTACGCATGGAATCACTGATTTTCACAGTCATAAACCGGGCACCGCGCCCG
>JBFYUA010000264.1:0-3482 GCA_041300305.1 Dehalococcoidia bacterium
GTTATCAATAACCGGGGGAAGACATGTTTGAAGCATTAGCAGAGAAAATTGGCAAGGTATTCAGCAGCCTCAGCAATAAAGGCAGGATCAGTGAAAAAGAGGTGGATGAGGCTCTGCGCCAGATAAGGCTGGCTTTGCTGGAAGCCGACGTCAATTTCAAAGTCGTCAAGAGCCTGCTGGCGGCCATCAGGGAAAAGGCAGTTGATAGTAAGGTCCTGGAAAGCCTGACGCCCGCACAACAGATTATCAAGATCGTTAACCAGGAACTTGTCGCAATTCTCGGCAATGAACCGTCCCATCTGAAAGGCTCGGCCAAACAGCCCTCGGTGGTCATGCTGGTGGGGCTACAGGGGGCGGGTAAAACCACCACGGCAGCCAAGTTAGCTTTGCAGCTCAAACAGTCCAATCACAAGGTGCTGCTGGTTGCCGCCGATACGCGCAGGCCTGCGGCCATCGAGCAATTGTGCGTCCTGGGCAAACAATTGGACGTGGCGGTGTACTCCGAAGACATCAAGTCTGACCCGGTGCAGATATGCCGCAACTCGATAAAGAGGGCGGAGGAAATTGCCGCGACCTGGGTGATTATCGATACGCAGGGCCGTTTGCACATCGATGAACCGCTGATGCAGGAACTGGTGGACATTAAAAAGGCAGTTGCGCCGGCTGAGATACTGCTGGTAGCCGATGCTATGACCGGCCAGGATGCCGTCAATATCGCGGAGGAGTTTAATAATAGGCTGGGCATCAGCGGACTTATCCTGACCAAGATGGATGGTGATGCGCGCGGTGGAGCGGCGCTTTCCATCAAATTCGTGAGCGGCGTGCCGGTTAAATTTTTCGGGGTGGGAGAGAAAACTTCTGCGCTGGAGGTTTTTTATCCGGACAGGCTGGCGTCGCGCATTCTTGGCATGGGCGATGTGCTTACGCTGATTGAAAAGGCAGAGAAGACCTTCGATAAGCAACAATTGGAAAAGCTGGACGCCAAATTGCGGAAGTCGGAGTTTGACCTGAATGACCTGCTTGAGCAGATGAGGCAGATAAAGAAGATGGGCAGCTTCACCCAGTTAATGGACATGATACCCGGGTTCTCGAAGCTGACCAGGGGCATATCGGATAAGGAAAGCATGGACCGCACACGGAAAATCGAGGCCATAATTCTATCCATGACCTGGGAAGAAAGGAGAAACCCGGAACTGATAAACGGCAGCAGGAAAAAAAGGATTGCCAGGGGCAGCGGTACTACTCCGAGTGATATCAACCAGTTGCTTAACCAGTTCTATAATATTCAGAAGATGACCAAAATGATGGCCAAAGGCAAGCTGCCCAGGAATATGCCCAACCTGTTGGGCCGCTAATACATTAACTGCCTATTTGCTAACTTTTGTGGTGCCGGAAAGCTTCAACTGGCCTTCGCTGATGGTGACTTCCTTCAGGTCGAAGCGCAACTCTTCCATCGGGGCATTCATCATTATCATTACGTTGACAAGGTCCTGTATCCCCCGGTCAAAGCCTTGCGGCACGGGCACCTTGCCCAGGAAAAAATCCCTGATGATGAATTTGGGTTTGGCGTTTTCTATGTCGAGTGTGCCGATGAGGGCCGTTCTCACCGGTGCGGCCGCGAAACTCCAGGAGTTGTAGACCAGCAGGTAACCGTCATTGAAATTTACCAGCATTTCCCTGGCGGGAAAGGCGCCTTCAGCCAGGGCCATCACTATAACTGAATTAATCTCCTCTTCAGTTATGGTAAGCTGTACGCTCTTTGCCGGTTTGGTGGTATCAGTGACCGCGGTTTCTTTTTTCAGGTCGCTGAGTTTTTTATTGAAGCTGTCGACCGCTTCGGCTGACAGCATAACGGGACGCATGTTCGAGCGCATGTCGGGGGTAAGCAGCGCCATTACATAACCCACCATTAGGGCGAGAATGGCCAGGACGGCCAGGACGCCCATAAATATTAAAAATCCCTTGAGGATTCCCATTAAATCCCTCCTTAATACCTGTGAAACTATTCGAGATAGTCTTTGAGTTTGCGGCTCCTGCTGGGATGGCGCAATTTGCGCAGGGCCTTGGCCTCGATTTGCCGGATCCTCTCGCGCGTGACATTAAATTCCTTCCCCACTTCCTCCAGTGTCCGCGACCTGCCGTCCTCCAGGCCAAACCGCAGTAAAAGCACTTTTCTTTCGCGGTCGGTCAATTCTCCCAGGACCCTGTCGAGCTGCGCTTTGAGCAGTTCGCGTGAAGCCGCGTCAGCGGGAGGAAGGTTTGAACGGTCTTCCAGGAAGTCACCGAGGTGGCTGTCCTCCTCCTCCCCGATGGGCATCTCCAGGGAAATCGGTACCTGCGAGAGCTTCATAATCTCACGTACCTTGTCTGCTGATATCTCCATCCCCAGGCCAATCTCTTCACAACTGGGTTCCCTGCCGAATTCCTGGGACAGCTTCCTGTTAACTTTCAGTAACCTGTTGATTGTTTCTACCATGTGTACGGGGATACGTATGGTCCTGGCCTGGTCGGCGATGGCCCTGGTGATGGCCTGCCGGATCCACCAGGTCGCGTAGGTGCTGAACTTATACCCCTTGCGGTACTCAAATTTTTCCACGGCACGGACCAACCCGATGTTGCCTTCCTGTATCAAATCAAGCAAAGGCATGCCGTGACCGACATATTTCTTGGCAACACTGACGACCAACCTGAGGTTGGACACCGTCAACTGCTTGCTCGCTTCCTTTCCTTCTTTATCTATAACTTCGAATTTATGCCGGAAAGCATGGTTATTATCGTCAATCTTTGCTGCAAACTTGGCGTCACCGTTCTTGGTGACTATCTGCTTGACCTTGTCCCAGGTTGAATTGCCGTCGATGATTGAGAAGATCTCCGGATTGATAATCCTGACGTAAATTGAATAATCGACCAGGCGCTTCTCAATCTCGGAGTGCTCCAGGTTTAATTCCCTGGCAATCCTTTCCACGGCCTCGGGGTTGATAAAGTCATCAATGGCCTGGTGAAGTTTCTCATTAAGTAATTTCTCTGTGAAATTCGGCTTTTCGGCAATATTGAGATGTTCGGATAGTTTATCCAGCACCATATCACAATCGGAGAGGTTCTTCAGCGCCTGGATGACAAAGTCGGAGGTTGAAGGGAACCTGTTCAGATCGTGGCGGAAGCGGTCCTTGATATACTCCATGTATTTGTAGGGCTCGATTTTGCTGGCCAGTTCCCGTTCGAGTTTGGCATTAAGCAACGGGTATTTGCCGATCTCGTGCAGGTACATCCTGACCGGGTCGTCAATGGCCTCATGCTCGGTAAGCTCAATTTCCAGTCCCGCCAGCGGTTTTTCTTCTTCATCCGGTTTCAGCCACTCTTCAGAAAAAACGGCAGGCGCTTCGATATCGCTAAAACGCAGTTCTTTTTCGACAAGGGGTATTATCGGGGTTTCGGCCCTGGCCCAGCGGTCATGCGGTACCTCAAAATCTTTGGGAACCGTC
>JBFYUA010000026.1:0-5172 GCA_041300305.1 Dehalococcoidia bacterium
CAGGGATGGGTACAGGTACAGGACCGGGTGCAGGAAAAGGTGTGGGCGCAGGAACAGGGCCGGGAATGGGTGTATACGAGGGCGCCGGCGCAGATGCGGCAGGGTTCACCGGTACCGGTGGCGCTGCCGTGGTCGAAACATACACTGTGACCGTCCGCCGCACGCTGCCGGATGAATTGGAGGCGGTCAATATATAGGTCGTGTCCTTTTCTGGTGTAAGGATCAGGCTGCCGGACGCAATTGCGGTCCCGATACCGGGTTCGATGGTGACCGTGGTTGCCCCGGTTGTCTGCCATTGCAGCGTGGTTTTATCACCGGCAGCGATCTCCGCCGGGTTGGCCGTAAAGGCGCCGATAACCGGTTCCCGTGCACCGCTTTCCGGCACAACTGTCGTGCCGGGCGTTGACGTCTTCTGCGATGAGGGAAGGGGTATTTTGATTCCACCCAGGGTGCATGAAGCTGCCCCGCCGCTACGTGTCACGCATCCCGGGCCTATTGAAAAAACCAGCGCCAGGGCTATTCCTGTTAACAAAAACGTCTGACAACTTGTCATCTTACCCAACCTGCCCGGGATATCCGGGACTTCCCATATCAATTTCTCAATGGGGCAATTATCATCACTAACCGCCCTCAGTAAGCATAATATGTCTTAAGTGTGCGGTTGTCAATGCCCCCTTCAATGCCGCGCGCCGCGCTTCGTAATTTTGCCACCCGAAACGCTTTTTAGTGTAATCAAGGTTAACCCCGCTTGACTTAAAATAGCTAATTTTGATATAGTGTGCGCTAATCACCCCCGGAGCCTGACATGTCTATACCTAAATTCAAAGAACTCGAAAGAGCTTACGGATTCGACGAAGTGGCGATTGTGCCGGGGGACGTCACGGTCAATCCCGACCAGGCCAACGTCGAATTCAAGGTGCGGGATATAACCTTCGCCATACCCATCGTGGCGGCGGCCATGGACGCGGTGGTCGACCCTGATTTCGCTATTCTCTTCAATAAGGCCGGTGGCCTCCCCATCCTCAATATGGACGGCGTGCAGGTGAGGTACGATAACCCCCGCGCCATTTTGGACGAAATAATCAACGCGCCGCAGGGTGAAGTCACCGCCCTGATGCAGAGGGTCTACAGCGAACCCATCAAAGACGGGCTTATCGCTAAACGCATCGAAAAGATCAAGAAAGCCGGCGCCGTGTGCGCCGTATCGATGATACCCGCCACCACCAAGAAGCTGGCGCCAATTGCCGAGGAGGCGGGCGCCGATATCATCGTTGTGCAGACAACGGTGACGACGGCGAGGCATGTCTCCAAGAGCTACCGCGGACTCAGTTTCGCTGACCTCTGCAAACAGTTACGCATCCCGGTCATGGTAGGTAACGCGGTGACCTACGGCGCGGCGCTGGAACTTATGAGGACCGGCATCGACGGGTTGCTGGTGGGCATCGGCCCGGGCGCGGCCTGCACCACTCGCGAGGTGCTGGGTGTGGGTGTGCCGCAGGTGACGGCCACTATCGACTGCGCAGCCGCGCGCGACGTTTACTTTAAGGAGACCGGCCGTTACGTCTCAATTATCACAGACGGCGGCATCCGCATCGGCAGCGATATGTGCAAGGCTTTCGTTTCAGGCGCGGACGCGGTGGTCTTCGGCTCCATCCTCACCCGCGCCGGGGAAGCCCCGGGCAGGGGATACCACTGGGGTATGTCGCAGCCATCCGCCACACTGCCGCGCGGTACGCGCATACAGACAGGTGTCAAGGGCGACCTGCAAAGGCTGCTCTTCGGACCCAGCCATGTTACTGATGGGACGGAAAACTATGTGGGCGCCCTGCGCAATG
Organism: Dehalococcoidia bacterium; assembly: GCA_041300305.1. Taxonomy (GTDB): domain Bacteria; phylum Chloroflexota; class Dehalococcoidia; order GIF9; family UBA5629; genus CAIMUM01. The sequence goes on from JBFYUA010000026.1 coordinate 1,836, forward strand.
CCATGGGCGTTTGCGGTGCGCTTAGTATCAAGGAATTTCAGAAGGTCAAAATGGTGATCGCGCCCTCGATCAAGACCGAGGGCAAGTACTTCCAGTCTATCCAGCAAAGCTGTTAACCGGCCCTACAGGAAAACCGAAACCCCGTAAAGCACCCCGAACCCTATCAATACCGCTGCGCAAATACTGAATACTGTCTTTTGCACCCCGGGCGTCCACAGGTGCCGGGTGCGGAAAACCGTCATTGAAACCAACTGTTCCCAGGCGATGTCACAGGCGAGGTGGACTATAGTGAAAAGCACCAGTCCATAGATGCCGAAAGCCACTGCGCCGGATACCAGTGCTACGCCGATAGTGGCCCACCAGAGCAGAAAATAGGGGTTTCCTCCCGTCATCACGATACCGGTAACCAGTGAACTGTAGGGCAGGGCCGCCGAACCCTCCAGCGGTTTCCGGAAGGTGAAGAATATCAGCAGGCCCATTACCACCAGCAAAGCGCCGCCGGCCAGCCCGGTGACCATTTTCACCAGGGGGTCGGCTATGAAGGCGGCGAAGCCGAAATAAATCAGCGCGATGATGGGCACCTCGACTATAGCATGCCCGACGCCTATCATGGCCCCGGCGTTTTTGTCGTTATAGCCGCGGGCTATTGTAGCGGCCGTCAAAGGCCCGGGGAGCATAACGCCGGAGAGGGAGACGACGGCCGCCGAGAGCAGGAACAGCCACAGGCTCTGCGTCATATTGATTCACCCTCACAAGGGCACCGCTATTATAAACATCTTCAATTAGTCATCGTCATTGCTATCATCCCCATCGTCGCCTTCCTCCTCTGTGGGCGCCGGCGCAAGTCCCATCCTGGGCAGGACGGCTATGCCCTTTTTGCCCTTCTTTTTCTCGGGTTTGGGCAGGGCACGGATATCATCGATGAGCGAACTTATCTCAGCTGCCGTGGAACCGGAAGGCAGGACCAGGCATTTGATGCCGGCGTCGCGCAGCGCCGCCAGTTCAGCCAAAGTGAGTTTAGATACAACGAGGGCGATAATAGGCTGCCCGGTGAAATCGGCCGCTTTGCGGCAGTGCATCAGAGTCTCGATGGTCAGTGACGGCACGCGGATATCTATGATCACAGCTTCAATGCCCGGCTGCAGGCCATGCACCGACCGCAGCAGGCCGGACTCGATGCCGGTATCTAACCTCAGTATCCTTCCCACGGACCCGGACTCGTTGCCCGCCAGCGACTTGACCGGCAAATTCATATCGAAAACGATGAAATCGATGTCGCTGCCCTCCGGCTTGGAACCGGTGCCTGTCTTGCCTCCCCCCAATACCAACCCGACCGGCATATCAACCTTATTTTTCAGGTACTTGACCAGCGCTGCAGGAGTCAGTCCGGCGGGGTCGAGTATGCCGGCGGCGGCGCCCGTGGTGGCCACCTCCCTCAATTCATCATCGGGCCTGCCGTTAAGTTCAACGGCCACCAGCATGCAAATGGGCCTGGCATCAGCCTCGGCCCTGTGGAAACCCATCGAGGGCGCATTCGACTTGTCAAGGCTCTCTAATCTATCGATAAATCTGCTCATCAGGCGGCACTCCTTTCAATTTAAGATGTGGATATTATCGCACGGCAGGCGGTCAATAGTCTTGCGGGGTGGTTTCCTTATCCGATTACCACTGGAAAACATCGATGGCCTCGATTCTGCCCATGCTTGGCCAGGTAAGCATCTGCCCCGGCTGCGGGAATATCGATACCGCGGCATAATCGCCGCCCACAACCACGTTGGCCTCCCTGTCGGCGTAATAACCCTGCGCTGACGAGGTAGTATCGATATACACCATGCCGTGGTCGGTGGTCTCAAAGGCGTTGAGCGAGTGGTTGATGACCCCTTCAGCCAGGCCGGCCGGTTTCAATTCAATAGCCACGATGGCCGTCCTGATGCCTGCGGCCTCGGCATTATTATGCAGCATCTCGGCAAAATCGCCGCAGGTGAATCTCCCGTTTATGTAAGCCTGCCGGTCGGTCTGGTCGGCCTTGAGGAAGGCCCTGAGGTCCGCCCGGGACGGGTCCCTGGCCAGGGGGTTATTGCGCAGAACAATGTAATGGTCATCGGCGCCCACCATGACGGCGCCCTGGAAGAAGACATAGGCCTCGTTATCCTTCAATGCCGGCAGCGGTCCCGCGGGAATGTCGGCGGGTATGTTGCCGGAGGGAGCGGGCGGCGCGGGCGGCAGGCTGGCCGGCTTCAGCAGCGGCGGCGCCACGTTTATTATCACCGAACTCACCACGGTCCCGCCGCGGTTGACCGCCGTCAGGTTATAGGCTGTTATCTCGGAGGGCTTTATCTCCAGGCTGCCGGACCCCTCAACACTGCCTATGCCGTGGTCCAAAACGATTGACTCCGCGCCGCTGACCTCCCAGCGCAGCATGGTCGCTGACCCTCTTTCAACTTTGGAAGGCTCAGCTTTGAAAATAACCACGTCCGGCCTGGGCGGGGCAGCGGCTTTCGGCAGCAGGGCAGCCGGCTGAAAGCCCGAGCACCCTGCCAGCGCCAGGACAGCCAGGACCACTAATATATAACTGTTTTTCATCCTGTTATCAGTCCGACAGGCAAACTCTAACTCTCGGGTAGCCAAGCAGACGCAGTGCAAAGTAGGCGTGAGCCGAATCCTTTATTGATTCTGAGCAGCAAATGATTTCCTCCATCGGATTCACACCGGCTTTGTTATAAAGATTGAAGAGATTTATGGCGCTATCAAGCTTATTCTCAGCCAGGCCCTTAAGCCATGGGATATGGACCGAGCCGGGGCTGTCTTCGTCTTCACCTGAAACAAGGAAAGTCTTGTCCCCGTCCCCTGAATGCTCGTTTACCCATCCCGTAGTCGCAACCTTTTCCTCGCGGCGTTCCGATTTGTAGATAGCCGGCCTGGTTGATATGTCGAATGTCCAGTCCGATTTGCTATCATCAATAATCGCCGCATCGCTGTTTACCATGTAGTTATTCTGCTTCCATGCCGCGAATCCGCCGTTGAGTATGCCAGCCTCTCTCTGGCCCAGGAATTCCAGTATCCAGAAAAGAAGTGCGGCATCATGACCGTTGCCATCGTCGTAAATTACAACGCAGCAGTCCCGTGAAATACCGACGGCGCCCAGTAGCGCTTCAATTTTATCGACAGGTTGTATTGTACCTTCTCCGGAGAGGAAGTCATCGATTGGCAGGTTAAAAGAAAAGGGGACATGCCCCTCGTCATAGTCTTTCACGGATCTCACGTCCACTATACGGATCCCGGTTTCATTCATAATTGGCGGCGCCTGGACCCCCCAGTAAAAAACCCATTTAGTCTC
>JBFYUA010000033.1:0-9309 GCA_041300305.1 Dehalococcoidia bacterium
CCCCTGACTACGGCGATTTCTGGGCGCCGGTACTGCCGAGGGACATCATACAGGATTTCACCTTTGAAACCAGCGAGATTATCTACGAGTTGTCCCCTACCGGGATGGTGCAAAGGGTCACTAATTCCGGGACAGAGTGGAATACCAAGTCAACCAGTTATAACAGCCGTGTTTCGGGCGCGCATACCATAGCGGCCTTCCCCAGAGGCAAGGTGCTGGTCGGGGCCGCCGCTCAACAGGGTGATATCGCTTCTTTCTCGCCGGTTGAGGGCAAAGAATGGATTACCGTTCCAGCAAATGCTGCGGCATTCGGGAACGTACACGTAGCTTTTGATCCGGATTTCGCCAATAATAAGTTCGTCTACCTGGCAGACGATAACCTGGATAGCCAGGGTAATATTACTAATTCTACGACGGGGACTGTGTTCAGAGAGACGGTGCCCGCGTATGTTAATCTGGTAGATGAGGATATGATGAGCGCCGGAAATTCGGCACATGCTGCCGTTACCTGGCCTGCCCCGCTCGATTCGCCGCCTCATCCGGTCGGTCAATTCGGCATAGTCGTGGCCAAGACCGGTGATCCTGAGCCTGCTGTCTACTCCGCGCATGACATTATTACTACCACCCAGGGCCAGAACAACAGCGCCGTCTGCCGCACCATCAGGCCATGGCAGGCCATGCCGAAATATGGCATTGCCTGGGACTGTCTGGATATCTTCACCCCGCCCACCCAGGACAATGTCACGTTCACTTTGGAGCCTTCTTCCCTCAAATATTGCGGATGTTGCAGTCTCGACAGCTATACCACTTTATTTGCCATTGATAATAAATCAGGTGGTAGGTTTGAGGCGGACGGGTATGACCCTGCTGCTAACCAGGGGATGCTCTGGGCCTATACTGATTGCATAGCGAAAAAGGGGCCTATCATCCTTACCCCGGAGGATGGCGCGTTCGTGGGATGCGACCCTGTCAGCGGGCGCAACCAGCAGGTCGACCTTTCCTGGGAGCAACTCTGCCTGGGCGTTCGTTATGAACTGCAGATCTACAAAGACAGGGAGCTCACCATGAAGGTCAACCCGGCCAGAAACAGCCGGAACATGATCACATCTGTAACAGGTTCCCTCGTCATCGACCTGGATGACAACAATATGACTCAACCCGCCACCTGGATCCCGCCGGGCGCGTTACCGGAAGCCGGCGCCAATTATTTCTGGCGGGTACGCGTGATCAGGTCATCCACGGGGCAAATTGCCATAAGTCCCTGGTCAGCACTTTGGGACTTCGCCGTCAAGCCCGGATTCATTACCAGGGCTCCTGTTCAGGGAATAGAACTCCTCAGCCCTAAGGATGGCTGCAGTGGTTGCCCGATCAAACCTGTGTCTCTGTCCTGGACTCCTTTCAAGGAAGCCACCAAGTATGAGGTCGTGCTGGCCAAAGACGCGGAAATGAAACAGGTGATCAAGAGGGCTACCACGACCACGACCGGTTACGAGTATAAGGACGCGCTGGAATACGGTAAGAATTATTTCTGGCGGGTCCGGTCTCTGGAGATAAAGGGGCAATCGAATACCAGTGACTGGAGCGGTACTTTTACCTTTAAGACGATGTCCGCGCCTCCGCCCGTATCCGATAACACTTCAAAGAAACAAAAATCTCAATCTGACAGCCCTGGTTTTGTCTGGGTGGTTATCCTGATTATCGCAGCCGTGCCGGTGGCCATGCTGGTGCTGATCAGGAAAACACGGGAATAGTGAGGCTGCATGACATCAGGTTTCATCCCGGTTTGTTTTGTGTGCAGGGATTGTAAAGTAAAATAATCAGTGAAGCTCGAATATTACGCGCCCGGTGGCGTCCCGGGCCTTAACGGCGTCCAGCATGGTGGGGTCCAGTTCAGCGGCTTTATCAAAATCAGCTGCTGCACGGGGGTAATCCGCCTTATTAAAGTAAGTTGAACCCCGGTTATAATAGGACCAGGCATTTTGGGGTTCCATCTCAATGGCGCTGGTGAAGTCGGCGATGGCCTTATCATACTGGCTGATTTTCCTATACGCCACTCCCCTCCAGATGTAAAAGGACCGCCGGCATGGATATAAAGAGATATCCTCGGTGTTGCTGGGAGGACAAACTGCGTTCCGGCCTGTTACAAGGTTGACCGGCATCAAGGCAATAGCTTTGCTGAAATCGTCGATGGCAAGCTGGTATTCCCCTTTAACCATATGTACCCTGCCCCTGCCGTAATAAGTATTGGGGAGATTGGGATCAAGCTCAAGCGACCTGTTGAAATCAGCCAAAGCCGGGTCGTATTTTTTCTGATTGTAATAGGCGACACCGCGGGCGTAGTAGGTATAGGCATTATCGGGGTCGATTTCGCTGTAATTTGTGTAGTCGGCAATTGAAAGGTCGTATAGGCCCATCCTTTGATAGATACTTCCGCTTTTTTGATGATTATTAGGATCATTTAATCTCAACGCTATGGCCTTGTTAAAATCTGCGAAGGCAAGTTCATTATTTCCTGCTTTGTAATACGAGCTGCCGCGGTTATAATAGGCATCGGCATAGGCCGGATCCAGTTGGATGGCCATGCTGAAATCAGCTATCGCCTTTTCGTATTGACCCCACATGTGATTGACCTTGCCGCGCGCGTTGTAAGCAATGGGGTAATCAGGCCGCATCTCCACGGCTTTATTGAAATCAGCTATGGCTTTTTCAGCATCGCCCTGCGCGTAATAAGTTTTACCGCGTTCACCATAGGCCTCATAGTGATCGGGGTTTATTTCTATAGCCATGCTGAAATCGGCCAGGGCCTTGTTGTACTGCAGCATTGCGTTATATGTCCTGCCCCGTTCGTAGTAAGCATCCGCGTAGTTCTGGTCGAGTTCGATGGCCCTGGTGAAATCAGCGACCGCCTTATCATTAGCTCCTTTAAGATAGTACGCGCGGCCACGGCTGAGGTAGTTTTTGGGGTCTTTGGGGTCGATTTCAATGGCGGTGTTGTAGCTGCTCAGAGATTTTTCATAATTTCCCTGCCTGGTGTACATCCAACCCACTTTCCGGTGGACCTCAGAGGGATTGGCGGTATCATTTGAGAGCTCTTTGCGGTAATCTTCCAGCGCAAGTTCATATTCGCCGAGGTTGGCGTAAGCATTGCCGCGGTAGTAGTATATTTTATGGTAATTCGGGTCCAGGGATATGGTACTGCTGAAGTCGATGACCGCATTGCTATAATCACCCATGGTGTGATACGTATTACCGCGCTCGTAATAGGCGTCGGCAGCCTTACCCGGATCAAGTTCTGTAACACGGGTAAAATCGGCAATGGACTCGGTATAGTTTTCAGTCGCAAAATATGATTTTCCGCGCTGATAATAACTGTCAGTATAAGAGGGGTCAAGTTCAATCGCCCTGGAAAAATCCTTGATCGCCTTGTTATATTCAAGCCGGTGATAGTAGGATACTCCCCGGTTGTGGTAGGCCGGCGCATAGGTTGGATCGGCTGCTATGGCCTTGTCATACTGCACAATCGCCTCGCCCCACGATTTATTATTGCGTGCCAGGTCCCCGTACTTTAAATAAGCCATGCCTGGTTTAACGCAGGACAATGCTAGTGCAATAAGCAACACGAGGAGGAGCAGTTTTACCTTAAAATTCATGTTCACCGTGGTGTAAGCAGCATCCTTCTGATAATGATAATAGAAACAGCCCAATTTGAAACTACCGCATAGCTACTCCAATCCCAATTATAGCGCCCCGCTAACATTTTGGGAATAAGCTTGAGTCATAATTTTAACGCCGGCTTTTGAATAAATAACCGAATCATGCCAAAATATGCGTGCCTGCCTGACCGATGAAAAATAGCCAGGCAGAAAAACAGCATGCCGAAAAAAACACAATCAATACCTGTTAGCCATGCTAAGGCCAAAGAGAATTCCATACTGCTGGGGCTCCTGCTGGGAATATTCGGTCTGGTTACCGGCATCATCGCCGCCGTTATCGCCAACTCCCTGACCCTGGAATCGGAGATACTCAAGAATATCGGCCTGGTGACGGCCGTTTTCCTGTCTTACCTGAGCATAAGGAAGGTGAACCGCGGCCGCACCGAGGGTTATAACTATGGTTACGGCAAGCTTGAGAGCGTCTCGGGCTTGATCGTGGCGGTGGTGCTGGTCATATCACTGGTTATTGTCATCGGCCATACTGTTGAGAGGTTTCAACACCCCGTTGAACTGCATTCGGGCGGACTCGACCTGGCGATAGTTTTTTCGGCTGTCGCATTGCTGACCAGCGCCTGGCTGTGGCGGCATGACCACCACCTTTCCAGGGAGGAATATTCCCCGGTGCTGGAATCGCTGTGGCGCATGTACCGCTTTAAAACCATTGCTTCCATCCTGGTAATAGCTTCGCTGGCCATGAGCGCCATATTCAGCGACCAGCCCTGGGCCTCATATATTGACCCGATAGGCTCGGTGTTGATCGGGCTTTTCATTGTGCAGTCCATCTATAATATCAGCGCCATGTCCGTGTACGACTTATTGGACCGTGCCCTGGAGGAATCGTTACAATTGGTCATACTGCGTGAGTTAGCCGGCTATTTTGATGAATATGAGGCCATTCATGGCATCCGCTCACGAAGGTCGGGCGCCAACGTGTATATCGAGATATTCCTTGAATTCGACGGCGAGAAAAAAATGGCCGAAGTCCAGGCGGTGATTAATTCCATGAAGGCCAACCTGGAGAAGAAAATAAACGGCAGTGAGATAGTGATTTCACCGGCGACGTCAGCGGTAGGGTAGCATTAAAATGATATTGCGGCCTGCCTGTTGAATCAAAAATAATCATGGATATACATACGCTGACCATTGAAAAGGCGGTGCTGAGCGATTTGCCCGGCATAGTGGAATTTGTGGTGAAATGGCTTGAAAGCCAGGGGTTGGATAAATACTCGTTTCCGCTGGAAACAGCGGTAGATGAAGCCAGCACCAATGTGCTCAAATATGCCTACGGTGGACAGGGCGGTTTTTTCCAGATAGCCTGTGAATTGCAGGGGCGGGAGATAGTTGTTACTATCAGGGACAGGGGCATTCAATTTGACCCCAATTCTATTCCGCTGCCGGACATTGGCGCCGACCTGGAGAACCGGAAAATAGGCGGACTGGGTATTTACATGATGAAGAAGATGATGGACGTGGTCAGGTATGACTTTGATTTGAGGGAAGGCAACAGGCTGGAGATGCGGAAAACCACGGCCAGTCCCGGATAGTGCCGGGAAACCTGCGCTCAGGCGTGCTTGAGGGCGACGCTTTCAAGGACGTTGGCCACATCCTCGCACATATCGGTCGCGCTCTCCATGTGCTCGTAAATCTCGCGCCATTTGATGACGTCGGCTATGTCGGAATCATCATCAAAAAGTTCAGTCAAAGCGGTGCGGTAAATGGTATCGGCCACGTTCTCCAGCCGGTTTATCTCCACGCAGCTATTGAGTATTTTTTCGAGGTTCGCGTTGTGCCGGCGCAGGCCGGGCATGACATTCTCCACTTCGGTGGTGATCTGAACGATGATGTCCGCCAGTTCCCTGGCGCGTTTTCCCGGTGTCTTAACCTTGTACAGTACCATGGTATCCGCCGCCGACTGGATAAGGTCGGTGACATCGTCCAGGGAGTGCGCCAGCAACCCGATATCCTCGCGGTCAAAAGGTGTGATAAAAGAACGGTTTAACTGGAACATTATCTCGTGCGTAATGGTATCGCCCTGGTGCTCTATCTGGGTCATCTCCTCCAATTTCTCATCAAAACGCTCCCAGCTATAGATCATGTCTTTAAGGCTTTCGGCTGCCCTCACCATGTTCTTGGCGCTGACCTCAAAGAGGTCAAAGAACTTGTCGTCTCGGGGCATCAAGTTGAATTTAAACATAACCGGGTTAAAAAAATTATAGCACAGGGACAGGCCAATTGACATCAGGCAACGGTCAGTTTATCCTATCAATACTTTAGTGAGGATGGGTGTGTATAAAATGTCTGAAATTTGCTGGATGTCCGCGGTCCAACTGATCAACGCCTATAAAAAGAAAAGGCTATCTCCTGTGGAGGTTGTGCAGTCTCAGCTTGAACGTATCGCTAAAATCAATCCCAAGATTAACGCCTTTGTTACCCTGGCAGCCGATGCCGCCCTGATCGCAGCCCACGAATCGGCTAAAAGATACCGGGCCGGGGAACCGGGGGCGCTGGATGGCGTGCCGGTGGCGATCAAGGACAATACCTTTACTAAGGGCATAAGGACCACTGACGGCTCAAAGCTATATGAGGATTTTGTGCCCGGCGAGGACGCGGTGCTGGTCTCAAGGCTGAGGGGCGCCGGCGCCATCATCCTCGGTAAAACCAACTTGCCTGAATTCGGCCTGGTGGGCATTACGGATAATGTACTGTTTGGCAAAACGCTCAACCCCTGGGATTTGAGCAGGACGCCCGGTGGCTCAAGCGGCGGTTCGGCGGCGGCGGTCGCCGCGGGGCTGTGCCCGGTTGCCCAGGGCAATGACGGCGGCGGCTCTATACGCATACCTTCCGGCTTATGCGGTATCTTCGGACTCAAACCCACCTATGGACGGGTGCCTTATTACCCGCATATAGCGGGATGGGAAACGATTAATCACGAAGGGCCCATGACCCGCACCGTAGAGGATGCTGCACTGATGCTGGATGTCATGGCCGGGCCTTCTATCTACGACCAGAATTCCTTGCCTGAATACCCCGGCAAGTTCCGGGAGGACATGAAGGGAAATATCCGCGGCATGCGCATCGCTTACTCCTCGGACCTGGGCGCCGGTTTACCCATAGACCGGGAGGTGCTGGCGATGACCACGAAGGCCGCCTTCAGCTTCAGGGAGCTGGGTTGCCAGGTGGATGAGATAAAGCCGGGCTGGATCAGCATGGAAGGGGCATTCCTGACCACCGTGCTGTCGGAAACATATACGGCCCTGTTCAGCCAGATGGAAAAGTATCAGGGCGTTGCCTACCCGCCTTACCTGTCTTTCCTGGATTTTGCTGCGACCTTTACCAACCGCGACGTGGTCCAGGCGCAGTTTGACCGGCAGAAACTTACCTGCCAGGCCGCCGCGGTGTTCGAAAAATACGACCTGCTGCTGACGCCTACCACGGCTGTGGCCGCTTTCGAGGCCGGGCCGTTGGGGCCGCCGAAAATCGATGGCCACGAAGGTACCCCGAGCAACTGGGTCAGCTTCACCTTCCCATTTAATTTCCTGGGCCAGCCAGCAGCCTCCATCCCTTGCGGGTTTAATTCAGAGGGGTTGCCCGTCGGCCTGCAGATCGCCGGCAGGCGGTTTGACGAAGCGCTGGTATTGCGCGCCGCCGCGGCTTTTGAAAAGGCCCACCCGTGGGCAGATAAAAGGCCCAAATTGTAAAGATATCTGCGTGAACTATATTCTGATGCAATATACACTGGGGATTGATCTGGGGACGACAGGCGTCAAGGCGCTGCTTGTCTCAGAAAAGGGTGAAGTTACCGCATCAGGCAAGGCTGAGTACCCGCTGCTTATGCCCAGGCCTAACTGGGCGGAGCAGGACGCCGAAACCTGGTGGAATGCGACAGTCTCGGCTATAAAAAACTGCCTGGCAGAAGCCTGCATGTCTTTGGGTAAAGAGGTGAAGCCGGCGGCTGTAGGCCTTTCAGGGCAGATGCACGGCGCGGTTTTCCTCGACGGCCGGGGGGAAGTCCTGCGCCCCGCCATCCTCTGGAATGACCAGCGGACCACAGAACAGTGCCGGCAGATTACCGCCGCGGTCGGCGCGCTAAAACTGATTGAGCTAACCTCCAACCGCGCGCTGGCGGGTTTCACCGCGCCCAAGATATTGTGGCTGAAGCAAAACGAGCCGGAAACCTGCGCCAGGGTCGCTAAAATACTGCTGCCCAAAGACTATATCCGCTACAGGCTGTCCGGGGCCTTCGCCACGGAGGTTTCCGATGCTTCGGGCACGCTGCTTTTTAACGTCAGGGAACGCCGGTGGTGCGCTGAAATGCTTGACGCGCTGGAAATCCCCGCAGCCTGGCTGCCGGATTGTTTTGAATCAACTGTAATCAGCAGCCATGTCAGCGCAGCTGCAGCCGGCCTGACCGGACTCGCCGAGGGCACGCCCATTGTGGGGGGTGGGGGGGACCAGGCGGCGGGTGCGGTGGGTAACGGCATAGTCAATACCGGCATTGCGTCCTGTGTACTGGGGACCAGCGGTGTTGTTTTCTGGCATTGCGATACGCCTGCTTGCGATCCTCAGGCCAGGCTGCACTCATTCTGCCATGCTGTACCCGGCAAGTGGCATATGATGGGTGTGACGCTGGCAGCCGGCGGTTCGCTGCGCTGGTTCCGCGATAACCTTTGCAGTGATATCAAAGCGGAGGCCGACAATCAGGGCGTCGATGCGTATGAAATTATTACGGGCATGGCGCGGGGGGTGTCGGCAGGATCGGAAGGGTTGCTGTTCCTTCCCTACCTGGCGGGGGAGAGGACGCCCTATGCCGACGCCGCTGCCAGGGGCGCTTTCCTGGGACTTTCGCTGCGCCATACCAGGAAGCATATGGCAAGGTCGGTGATGGAGGGAATTACCATGAGCCTCAAAGATTGCCTGGAACTGGGGCGGCAGTGTGGGGTGGCGGCGTCACGCGTCTACCTTTCGGGTGGCGGCGCTAGGAGCGCCTTCTGGCAAGAGCTGGCCGCTGACGTATTTGAAATTGAAGTTGCCAGGGTGGGCGGCGACGAAGGCCCGGCCTACGGCGCAGCCATCCTGGCGGCAACCGGTGCGGGGATATATAAATCTGTGGAAGAGACATGCGCGGCTTATATCAGGGTCAGGGATGTGAGGCAGCCGGATTTGGCCGGGAGGGAAAAGTACCGGGAACTCTACGGACTTTACCGGGCCCTCTACCCTGATCTGAAAGGGTCATTTGAACGTGGTGCCGCATTCGTTAACAGGTATACATAAATGATGGATTATTAAGGGAGAAATGGATGGAAATTTATAGGGATGCCGCTAAACCTGTAGCTGAAAGGGTAGCCGGCCTGCTCTCGAAAATGACGCTGGACGAGAAGATCGCCCAGATAGGCTCGATCTGGGCCATGGAGGTGCTGGAAGACAGGATGTTCTCGAGTGAGAAGGCTGCAAAGCTGATGAAAAATGGCCTTGGAGGGATCAGCCGGGCCGGAGTCGGAACAGCTCTGAAACCGGCTCAGATCGCCGTCTTTGTCAACAGCCTGCAGCGGTTCCTGGTGGAAAATACCAGGCTGGGCATCCCCGCCATAGTCCATGA